>JBBSSC010000318.1:0-2935 GCA_038242465.1 Propionibacteriales bacterium
ATGACGCCATCAGCACGGTGTCGCCAGGCTCGAGGCTGACCTGCTGGTGACTGTTATTGGCCATGCGCGACAGCGCCGCCATAGGCTCGCCCTGCGAACCCGTCGACATCAGCACCATCTTGTGCGGCGGGGCGGCGTCGATCTTGTCAACAACGACACCGTCGGGCACGTTGAGGTAGCCCAGATCGCTGGCGATCTGCATGTTGCGAACCATGGAGCGTCCGACGTACGCCACCTTGCGGTCATGCTTGACGGCCGCGTCAATGACCTGCTGGACGCGGTGGATGTGCGAGGCGAACGACGCCACGATGATGCGCTTCTTACTGCTCGCGAAGACCGCGTCGATAGCCGGCGTGATGTTGCGCTCCGACGTCGTGAAGCCCGGTACCTCGGCGTTGGTGGAGTCGGTCAGGAAGAGATCGACGCCCTCTTCACCGAGCCGCGCGAAGGCGCGCAGGTCGGTGATGCGGCCGTCGAGCGGCAGCTGGTCCATCTTGAAGTCACCCGTGTGCAGCGCGACGCCGGCGGGTGTCTTGATGGCTACGGCGAGCGCATCGGGGATCGAGTGGTTGACCGCGACGAACTCCAGCTCGAACGGGCCGAACGTCACGACGTCGCCCTCGGTCACGACGTGCTTGGGGGCATCCTTGAGCCGGTGCTCCTTGAGCTTCGGGTCGAGGAAGGCCAGCGTCAGCTTGGAGCCGATCACGGGGATGTTGCCGCGCTCGCGCAGCAGGTACGGGACGCCGCCGATGTGATCCTCGTGGCCGTGCGTCAGCACGATGCCGACGACATCCTTGAGGCGATCGCGGATCGGGCCGAAATCCGGCAGGATCAGGTCGACGCCCGGCTGCGTCTCCTCCGGGAACAGGACCCCACAGTCGACGATCAGGATTTTGCCGTCGTACTCGAAGGTCGTCATATTGCGACCGATCTCGCCGAGTCCGCCGAGCGGGATGACGCGCAGGGCGCCCTCGGGCAGTGCGGGCGGAGCGCCGAGCTCCAAGTGCATATGGCTCATTTAGCCTCTAGCTTTCAAGAAGGCCAGATGCAATGAGGCCGCCGCGAATGATCGCGACTTCTTCCTCAGTCGCATCAGGCAGCGGGGCACGCATCGTGCGGTGATCGAGGACGCCGAGAAGCTGCATGGCAGCCTTGGCAGTGATCGCACCTTGCGTGTGATTCATCATCGCCCGAACGGCGGGCTGAAGTGTGTGGTTGATGGTGCGCGCGGTCGGCAGGTCTCCTGCGTCGACCGCCGCGACCATGTTGGCGTACTGGCGCCCGGCAACATGCCCGACGACGCTGACGATGCCGCTGGCACCGATTGCGAGCCAGCCGAGGTTGAGCGGGTCGTCGCCAGAGTAGATCTTGATCCCGGTCTCATTCATGAGCCAGGTGCCGCGGTCGAGGTCGCCGACGGCGTCCTTCATCGCGACGATCAGCGGGTTATCGGCCATCGCTACATATGTCTCGTCGGCGATCTTGACGCCGCTGCGCCCCGGGATGTCGTACAGCATCACGGGAGTGTCGTCGCCCGCGCGCGTGACCTCCGTGAAGTGCGCGAGGATGCCCGACTGCGGCGGCTTGCTGTAGTACGGCGTCACGATCAGCAGGCCATGGGCACCGGCCTTGCGGGCCTGCTGCGCCAGCTCGACCGAGTGACGGGTGTCGTTCGTGCCCACTCCGGCGATGACCGTCGCACGGTCGCCGACGGCCTCGAGCACGGCTGCCAACAGGCGTCCGTCCTCTGCGACCGTGGTGGTCGGCGACTCGCCTGTGGTGCCGCTGACGACAAGGCCGTCATTGCCGTGGTCGACGAGATGACTCGCCACCTTCTGAGCGGCATCGACGTCGAGCTCACCGTCGCGGGTGAAGGGGGTGATCATGGCGGTGAGTACACGCCCGAAAGGCGCGGCCTCGGATGCGAACGGCGACGTCATACCCACGAGGCTACCGCCTAGGAGCCGTCTGCCAGCGACCGGCAGGATAGGGGCGTGAGTGACGACATCTATGACATCGACACAGCATCCGTCCCGCGGGGCGATGGCACCCGCGACCTGACGCTGACAGATCGCTGGAACACGCCCCTCGGCAAGCCCAATGGCGGGTACATCCTGGCTGCGATGCTGCGTGGGCTGGGCGAGGAGATAGGCGCCGACGATCCCATCGTCACGGCGATCACCTACCTCGCTTCTCCCGAGACCGGAGCCGCCGAGCTGCGGACGTCCGCGCTCCGCAAGGGGCGTCGCGTGCAGACCGGCACGGCGTCGCTGTGGGAGGGTGACCGGCACATCGCGGAGATGACTGCGAGCTTCGGACCCCGGGGCGACGGCCAGACCCGCGAGCTGGGCACTCCCCCGGAGCTTCGTCCGCCCGACCAGTGCCTCGATCCTCGCGGGCAGGGCCTGCCCGATGGTGGCCTGTTCGATCGTGTCGACTACCGAATCGACCAGGTTCCGGGCTTCGTGTTCGGCAACCACTCGGGCGATCCGACCATCACGGCCTGGCAGCGGCTCCGCGACGGACGTCCGATCGACTTTCCTGCGCTCGCTTTCCTGTGCGACTCGTTCGTGCCGCCCGTCATCGAGCTCGGCAAGGGCTTCGAGACGTCGATGACGGTGCAGCTCACGGTGCATCTGCACCGTCTGCCGACGCCCGGTTGGATCGCCACGAAGCTCACGACCCGCCACGTCGTCAACGGCTTCCACGAGGAGGACTGCGAGCTGTGGGACGAGTCCGGCAACCTGTTGGCCCAGAGCCGCCAGCTCGCGATCCTGCTGTAACCGGGGCTGACTCAGTCGAGACGCAAATTGTGCGAGTCTGCGCGCGTCCCGGCGAAGATCGTTCGCTTCTGCACCGTCGCGGCCCACCAATCGGTGCGGACGCGCACGAAATGTTCGGGGTCCACAGGACGCGTGCCAGCGCACGCTCG
>JBBSSC010000319.1:0-2924 GCA_038242465.1 Propionibacteriales bacterium
ATGAGTTCTCTACCGGCAGGAGCAGGTGATAGCGGACGGTGTCGTCGAGTCCCTCGTGAAGGGCAACGATCTGATCGGCGTCTAGGTTGTTGAGCTGTCGCTCGATAAGTAGTGCCACGTCGAACATGGTGAGTCCCTTCGTTGAGTTCAATCTTACGTGCGGTCGCGGACCCAGCGGGTCAGCAGCACGCCCTCCGCCTCAATGGCGTGGCAGAGAGTCATGGGGCGGTCGACGGCTTCGGGGCCGTGGGCGATGCGCGGCGCCGGTCCCGCGGCCAGCACGGGCGCGATCGTCAGGCACACCTCATCGATCAGATCGAGTCCCGCCAGGTCGCCGTGCAGGGAGGGGCCTCCCTCGCACAGGACGTTGCGCCATCCGCGTTGCGGGAAGCTGTCGAGCACGTCGCTCCAATCGATCTGGTTCTCTCCGAAGGCGATGACATCGAGTGTCTTGCGTAGCTCGTCGAGCTGGTCGGCAGGGGCGTCGGCCGTCGTGATCACCGCATTGCCGGGGACCAGGAGACGCTGGGGGATGTCGAGGCTGCGGCTCACGACGGCGATGGGCCGGCTGGTCGGCCCGTAGCCCTCGGTACGGGCCGTGCCGGCACCGACCACGATGACGTCCGACAGGGATCGCAGGATCTCGAAGACCCGCGTGTCGATGGCTCCACCGAGCGCCCCGGACCGTCCGTCTTCAGCAGAGGACGCGCCGTCCAGAGTCGAGACGAAGTTGGTGCGGACCCATGGACGTCCGATCGCCTGGGGGCGCGTGTAGAGCCGGCGAATCTCGCTGTCGTCGAGGGGCATGGCACGAACCCTACGGAATGCGGTCTGCCCGTTGTGTGGGGCATACTCCGAAGATGGCACTCGCCGAACAGCTCGCCGTCAGAGGTCGCGTGCACCTCGACCGCATAGACACGCGCGCAACGCCTGGTTTCGAGGGCAAGAAGGCCGATGCGGAGGCCGCGCTGGAGGCGATCGGCGATGAGCTCAGCGAGCGCCAGGAACGTCTGTTCGCGAACGGTCGCAGCGGGTCGAGCCCGGTTCGCGTGCTCGTCGTGCTGCAGGGCATGGACACGGCTGGCAAAGGCGGCATCGTCCGACACGTCGCCGGCCTCGCTGACCCGCAGGGTCTCTCGATCACATCGTTCAAGCGGCCGTCGCCCGAGGAGCTTGCCCACGACTTTCTGTGGCGTGTCGAGAAGGCTCTGCCAGAGCCCGGCATTATCGGCATCTTCGATCGCTCTCACTACGAGGATGTCCTGATCGGCCGGGTCCGACAGCTCGCGGATGCTGACGAGATCGAGCGACGCTACGGCGCGATCAACGATTTTGAAGCGGCCTTTGTGGCGTCCGGCGGTGTGCTGCTCAAGTGCTTCCTGCACATCAGCAAGGACGATCAGCTGGAACGCCTGACCAAGCGACTCGATGATCCGACCAAGCACTGGAAGTACAACCCCAGCGATATCGACGAGCGGGCGCTCTGGGACCAGTACCAGGGCGCCTACGCCATCGCGATCGAGCGCTGCTCGACCAAGGTGGCTCCATGGTTCGTCGTCCCGGCGGGCCGTAAGTGGTACCGCAACTGGGCCGTCGCGACCCTGCTGCTCGACCAGCTGCGTGCGCTGGATCTGCACTGGCCGGCCGCCGACTTCGACGTCGAGGCCGAGAAGGCGCGACTCGACGCCACCGCGAAAACCTCTCCTTGAGCTTGCCGAAATGAGTCTTTTCGACAAGCTCAAGGAGCGGGGTCAGGCGAAGAGTGCCTCGAGCGGTACAAGATCGACGGCACCGACGGCGTAGCGGGCCAGGATGACGCGTGCGACCTCAACGTCGACGCCGAGAGGCTCGGCCACGGCGACTGCGCCAGCCTCGTGGGCCAGCTCGGCCACACGATCGGGCAGGACGCCCGGTGCGAGGAACAGCTGGCCCACCGCGATGTGACGACGTCCGTCAGCGCGATGCTGACGGACCGCCTCACCGGCTGCCGGCGGGACACTCGACGCGAAGGCCGCGATCGTCGGCAGCTTGTGATGGGCTCCCCACGCGCGGGCCGCCCGCGAGATCGCCGCGTTGGCGATGGGGTCGGACGAGCCAGCACCGGCCAGCACTAGCGCGTCGAGTTCGCGGACACGGTTCTTCGAAAGTGCCTCACGAAGACGCTTGTCGAGCACGTGAAAGAATGCGGACTCGATGCCGAGCACCTTAGTCGCGTGAATCTTGATGCCTTCGTGACGCTTGAGTGCTGCGTCGACCACCCGCGGCACGTCGACAGTGGCATGGAATGCCTCACTCAACAGCAGCGGGACGACAACGATCTCCTGGTGTCCCTCGGCGATGAGCCGATCGACGGTCTGATCGAAGCTCGGCTCGACGTGATCGAGGAATGCGGTCGCCACACGGAGGTCGGGACGCATGCATGCGACCATCTCCGTGAGGGCTGTGATGGTTTCAGCGGAACGGGGATCCGTGCTGCCGTGCGCCAGAGCAATGAGTGCTGGTGCGGTCATGATGCGTGCCTCCTTCCAGTTGGTGATGCGGTGGTGTTCACAGGGTGGTCAGATCAGTGGGTGCGAGCTGACCGATGAAGCCGAGCCGGAATGCCCGCAGACACGCATGGCACTCCCATTCGCCGTGCTTCTCGCCGTGCGGACGAAGGTTCTCGTCGGCGCAGTACGGGCAGTGGTATGGGATGCCTCTCATCGGAGCACCTCCTCATCTGCTCGGGCGACCCAGCGGGCGAACGACTCGTCGTCCTCGCGCTCCTTGAGGTAGGTCTTGGAGAGCTTCTCGACGTATCCGGGCAGCTCGTCGCCGGTGACCTTGTGCTGGCGAAGCTTGCGACCGAAGCCGGCCTCAAGTCCGAGCGCACCCCCGAGGTGCACCTGGAAGCCTTCGACGGTGTTGCCGTTCTCGTCGAGTAC
>JBBSSC010000320.1:0-2909 GCA_038242465.1 Propionibacteriales bacterium
GCACACGATGCGCGCTACGCCGCCGACGAGGTCTGCATCATCCCCGGCACGGTCTCGGTCGCGGGCATCGATCGCGTCGACGAGCCCGTCGCCGAGCTGCTGCGCCGTTTCGAGGACGCCACGATTGACGGACTCCTCGCTGCTGGCCGCGCTCCGCAGCGTGTCGCGGGCCGTCGCCGGCTCGACGATGCGGGCGAGGTTTTGTCTCTGGTGCTCGCCGCACCCGATCTGGTGTGGGCCGGACGCACTGTCCTCAACCCCGTCCACCGCCTCGGCGACGGCTGGGTCATCGTCGACCCGCAGCGCGCCGAGCACCCCGAGACGGGCGCTGTGCTCGTCGAGGTCGACGCGCATGCCGCCGAGCTGACGGTGCCGATGGCCCGTCCGCTGACACTGCGCATCACGGTCGACGAATCGGTCCTCATCGGTGGTGCGCCCGTCGTGTCCTCGTCGAGCGCCGTCGAGGCCATGAGCACGCTGGTCGCCGGTGCAGCCGGTGGCGTCGTGCCATCGGTCAGCGGTGGCCGCGCAAGCGTCACGGTCGACTGGGAGCCGGATCTGATCGCCGATCACGCGGGTGTCACGGGTGCTTCGGTGCCTACGCATCCCGTGCCAGACGTCCTGGTCGGTCTCGCCTGGCCGTCGGTGTTCGCGGTCATCGGTGCTGCCGCCACGACCGACGGCACCCCCGTCATCGAGGGCATGCTCGATCTGGTCCACCTCGATCACGCGATCCGCCTGACCGGCAGCCTGCCGACCGTGCCGTCGCAGCTCGTCATCTCCTCGTCCGTCGACTCGATCGAGGACACCGACTTCGGTCGTGTCGTCGCGGTCGACGTCTCGGTCTCGTCGCCCGACGGCGATATCGCGGTTCTGCGCGAGCGCTTCGCGATCCGCGGACGCACGGGCGCCGGACAGCTGGTCGATCCCGTCCGTGCCGGTGGTGCGCTGGGCGATGACGTCCGCGACACGCCGCGCAAGTCGCGCGGATCTGCGACGCTCGTCGCACCGACCGATCTGCGGGCCTTCGCCGCGGTCACGGGCGATCACAACCCCATCCACACCAGCGTCGCGGCGGCACGCTTGGCTGGTCTCGGCGATCCGATCGTCCACGGTATGTGGATCTCGGCCGCCGCACAGCAGGTTCTTGCTGGACGCGGCGTCAGTGACCGCCGCATCACGGGCTGGACGACGCGCTTCCTGGCGCCGCTCGCACCGGGTGCCAAGGTCTCGATCTCAGCCGACCGGGTCGGCCTCGACGCCGGTGCCGAAGTCGTCGACGTCACGGTCCGCGCGGATGGCAATGTCGTCATGTCGGCGACTGCCCGCATCGAAGCCCCCCGCACGGCCTACGCATTCCCGGGCCAGGGCATCCAGCACAAGGGCATGGGCATGGCCGCTTACCAGCGGTCGAAGGCCGCGCGCGAGATTTGGGACCGCGCGGATGCGCACACCCGTGAGGCGCTCGGCTTCTCGATCCTGACCGTCGTCCGCGACAACCCGACGACGCTCGTGACCCGTGGCACGACCCACAAGCATCCTGACGGCGTCTTGTTCCTGACGCAGTTCACGCAGGTCGCGATGGCTGTGCTGGGCGCAGCCCAGATGGCCGAGCTGCGCGAGTCCGGAGGCTTCGTCGAGGGCTCTATCCTCGCGGGCCACTCTGTCGGCGAGTACAACGCGCTCGCCGCGGTGTCCGGCGTCATCCCGCTCGAGGCAGTCGTCGAGGTCGTGTTCCAGCGCGGATCGGTCATGCATGCGCTTGTCCCGCGGGATGCGGCCGGACGCAGCAACTACCGTCTCGCGGCGATCCGTCCCTCGCAGATCGGCCTGTCCGATGAGAACGTCACAGACTTCGTCAACGGTGTTGCCGAGGAGGCCGGCGAGTTCTTGCAGATCGTGAACTACAACCTCAAGGACTCGCAGTACGCGATCGCCGGAACCGTCGCGGGCCTCGAAGTCCTCGAGAAGCGCGTCAACAAGCGCCGCGAGGAGTTCGGGGGCAAGGGTGCCTTCATCCTGGTGCCCGGCATCGACGTACCGTTCCACTCGACCGTGCTGCACGGCGGAGTGCCGGACTTCCGCGAGCGTCTGCAGGAGCTCCTGCCCGAGACGATCGATCCCGCGACGCTCGCCGGACGCTACGTCCCGAACCTCGTCCCGCGCCCATTCAGCCTCGACCGTGCCTTCCTGCAGGAGATCGCCGATCTCGTGCCGTCCGCGCCGCTCGAGACCGTCCTGGCCGACTACGACGCGTGGGCAGTTCGTCCCGGTGAGCTGTGCCGCATCGTCTTGATCGAGCTGCTGGCCTGGCAGTTCGCCAGCCCCGTGCGCTGGATCGAGACGCAGGACCTGTTCTTCACGCCGATCGCCGAGGGTGGGCTCGGAGTCGAGCGCTTCATCGAGATCGGTGTCGGCCAGTCGCCGACCGTCGCGAACCTCGCGTCGTCGACTCTGAAGCTGCCGGGTCGTATCGGTCCGGACGTCCAGGTGCTCAACTTCGAGCGCGATAACGCGGCCGTCTTCTCGACCGATGAGGAGCAGCAGGGTCTTGATGAACTGAGCGTGGAAGAGGACGAGGCTCCCGTCGCCAAAGCCGCTCCCGCCGCGTCGTCCGCTCCGGCTGCTGCGGCAGCCACGGTGAGCAACGGCGGACCGCGTCCTGCGGATCTGTCCTTCGACGCCGCGGATGCCACCAAGGTGCTGATCGCCTGGTGGACCAAGATGCGCATCGACCAGATCGGCGCGGCCGACTCGATCGAGTCGCTGTGCGACGGCGCATCCTCGCGTCGCAACCAGCTGCTCGTCGACCTTGGTGGTGAGCTCGGACTGGGTGCCATCGACGGCGCCGCGGATGCCGACATCCCGGCTCTCTCGGCCCAGGTCAAGGGACTCGCCCGCGGTTACAA
>JBBSSC010000321.1:0-2905 GCA_038242465.1 Propionibacteriales bacterium
CGGAGATCGGACGCAGGGTTCTAGGCCGCGGGTGGCAGAACCACAGCCACCTCCTCACGGAGGTCCTACCGTGCGTCGAAAGATGCGCGGGCTGAAACAAGAACAGTGGTGCCCCGGCGCGAACAGCGCCATGGTGCGTCCAATGCCCCTGAATCACCCGATTCAGGTTGGTACGACGCTGATAGAGAGATGAGCAGACAATGGCGGGACAGAAGATCCGCATTCGCCTGAAGTCGTATGACCACGAGGTCATCGACTCGTCGGCACGCAAAATTGTCGACACCGTGACCCGTGCGGGCGCAACGGTTGTTGGCCCCGTGCCGCTTCCGACCGAAAAGAACGTCGTGTGCGTTATTCGGTCGCCCCACAAGGACAAGGACAGCCGCGAGCACTTCGAGATGCGCACCCACAAGCGCCTGATCGACATCGTCGACCCGACGCCTAAGGCTGTCGACTCGCTGATGCGTCTCGACCTTCCGGCAGACGTCAACATCGAGATCAAGCTCTGAGGATCGACATGGCTGATATCAACGCAAAGATTTCCAAGGGAATGCTGGGCACCAAGCTCGGTATGACCCAGGTGTGGAACGCGGACGGCAAGCTCGTCCCCGTCACCGTCATCGAACTGGCACCCAACGTGGTCACTCAGGTTCGCACCCCCGAGAAGGACGGCTACAACGCTGTTCAGATCGCGGCCGGCCAGATCGACCCCCGCAAGGTGAACAAGCCCCTCACATCTCACTTCGAGGCAGCCGGCGTCACGCCGCGCCGCCACGTCACTGAGATCCGCACCGCGGATGCTGCTGACTACTCGCTTGGTCAGGAGCTCACGGTTGACGGTCTCTTCGAGGCTGGCCAGCTGGTCGACGTTGTCGGCACCAGCAAGGGCAAGGGCACTGCGGGTGTTATGAAGCGTCACAACTTCAAGGGTGCTCCGGCATCGCACGGTGCACACCGCAACCACCGCAAGCCCGGCTCCATCGGCGCATCGTCGACTCCGAGCCGCGTTTTCAAGGGCATGCGCATGGCTGGCCGTATGGGTGGCGAGCGCGTGACCGTCCTCAACCTGACTGTGCACGCCGTCGACGTCGAGAAGGGTCTGATGCTCGTCAAGGGCGCCGTTCCCGGTGCTCGCGGCCGCATCGTCTACGTCCGCAACGCAGTGAAGGGGGCCTAAGCATGGCTGACTCGACTCTCGCGCTCGACGTCCTCAAGGCCGACGGCAAGAAGGCTGGCTCTATCGAGTTGCCCGCCGCGCTCTTCGACGTCAAGACGAATATTCCGCTCATCCACCAGGTCGTCGTCGCGCAGCTTGCGGCGGCTCGCCAGGGCACCCACTCGACCAAGCGTCGCGGTGAGGTCTCCGGTGCAGGTCGCAAGCCCTTCAAGCAGAAGGGCACGGGTAACGCCCGTCAGGGCTCTATCCGCGCACCGCACATGACCGGTGGTGGCATTGTCCACGGGCCGAAGCCGCGCAACTACTCGCAGCGCACCCCCAAGAAGATGATCGCCGCCGCCCTCCTGGGTGCGCTCAGCGACCGCTTCCGCGGTGAGCGTCTGCACGCTATCGAGTCGTTCGGCATCGACGGAGCTCCTTCCACGAAGAACGCCGCGAGTTTCCTCGCGACCGTTGTTACGTCGAAGAACGTTCTGGTCGTTACAGTGCACAACGACGAAGTGACCACGAAGAGCATTCGGAACCTTTCGAACCTCCACGTGATCAGCTTCGACCAGCTCAACGCGTACGACGTGCTCGTCTCGGACGACATCGTCTTCACCCAGGCCGCACTCGAGGGCTTCATCGCCTCGAAGACCGGCGCAACCGAGGAGGTCTCGGCATGACCGAGCAGCAGGGCGCCCTCCAGACGGCGTTCAACAAGGACCCCCGCGACATCATCCTGAAGCCGGTCGTCTCTGAGAAGAGCTACTCGCTGATCGACGAAGGCAAGTACACCTTCCTCGTCGACCCGCGTGCTACGAAGGCCGAGATCAAGCTCGCTATCGAGAAGATCTTCAGCGTCAAGGTTGCGTCGGTCAACACGATCAACCGCGTCGGCAAGACCCGTCGCACCCGCTTCGGCACGGGAAAGCGCAAGGACACCAAGCGCGCCATCGTCAGCCTGAAGTCGGGAACAATCGACATCTTCACGGCAATCGGCTGATCCGGGGGATAAAGGACAATCATGGCTATTCGCAAGTACAAGCCCACGACCCCTGGTCGCCGCGGCTCGTCGGTTGCCGACTTCGCTGAAATTACGCGATCGACGCCGGAGAAGTCGCTGCTGCGCCCGCTCTCCAAGACCGGTGGACGCAACAACCAGGGCCGTATCACGACCCGTCACATCGGTGGTGGCCACAAACGCCAGTACCGTGTCATCGACTTCCGTCGTAATGACAAGGACGGCGTGAACGCCAAGGTCGCTCACATCGAGTACGACCCCAACCGCACCGCACGCATCGCGCTGCTTCACTACTTCGACGGCGAGAAGCGTTACATCATCGCCCCGAACAAGCTGAACCAGGGCGACGTCGTCGAGTCGGGTGTTGGCGCTGACATCAAGCCCGGCAACAACCTGCCCCTCAGGAACATCCCGACCGGAACGGTGATCCACGCGATCGAACTCCGTCCCGGTGGCGGTGCCAAGATGGCTCGTTCTGCTGGCGCATCCGTTCGTCTCGTCGCCAAGGATGGCACCTACGCGCAGCTTCGTCTGCCGTCGGGTGAAATCCGCAACGTCGACGAGCGCTGCCGTGCAACGATCGGCGAGGTCGGCAACGCCGAGCAGTCGAACATCAACTGGGGCAAGGCTGGCCGCAACCGCTGGAAGGGCATCCGCCCGACCGTCCGCGGTGTTGCCATGAACCCTGTTGACCACCCGCACGGTGGTGGAGAGGGTAAGACCTC
>JBBSSC010000322.1:0-2889 GCA_038242465.1 Propionibacteriales bacterium
AGCGGCGCGGATTCTCGACGATGTTCACGGTCGGTGGCATCGGGACGCAGTGGGGACTCGCGGCCGCGCTCTACGGACGCGAGAACGGTCTGCGCACGGTCCTCGGTCTCGTCGAGCAGCCGGTCGATGAGCGCGTCGTCGAACAGCTGCGCCGGCTCGAGGCATCGGGCGCTGCGATCCACCGCTACCGCTCGGTCGGTCGCCTCAAGCTCGCCGCGCCGTGGATCATGATGCGGCATTCATCCGGCGGCCGGATGCCTTACTGCCTGCCGGCTGGCGGGTCATCGCCTGTCGGCGCGCTCGGCTACGTCGAGGCCGCTTTGGAGATCGCAGCGCAGGTCGAGCGGGGTGTCATGCCGGAGCCCGCGACGATCGTCACCGCCGTCGGCTCCGGCGGCACGGCGGCCGGTCTCGCCCTCGGATTGCGGATCGCCGGGCTGCGTACCCGGGTCATGGGTGTCGTCGTCAACGACTCGTTCAGGCTCGATACCATGACGATCAGTCGCCTCGCCAACCAGACGGCCGCGCTGATGCGAACCCGCGGAGCGCGCGTGACGATCGAGATCAAGCCCGCCGATCTGGCAACCACGCTCGGCATGGAACTCGAACCGGTCTACACCGCCAAGGCGCTAGCGACGATCCGCTCGATGGGCGCGGAGCTCGCGGGCCCCGTACTGTGCTTGCAGACGCATGGGCCGCGGCCAGAGACTCCGAGCCGCGCCCCCAAACCCCGATCGTGACGAGGATGTTGTAAGAACTGTGTTGAACCGAACTGTGCTGAACCGAACTGTGCTGAACCGACGAACCATTGTGTCCATGGCAACTGGGGTGGTCGTGGCAATCGCGCTCGTCCCACCAGCCCAGGCAGCCACCAGTGCCACCGACCGGGAGGCTGCGAGCATCCTGGCCGATGCGACACCGGGCGAGCCGCTCACGGTCGTCACGACGACCGAGACGGCCAACGGTCCGCAGTTCTCGACCGAGGTCGCCGATTCGCGCGGCGAGGCGCTCGAGCTCATCTCGGATGCGCTCGGTGAGTCGAAGACATCTGCGGTCGATCTGGCCCAGCCCATGTCCATCGCCTCCACGACGACGATCGCCAAGAAGAAAAAGAAGAAGTCGCGGCGCGCGAATGACACCTATCGTTCGCAGCAGTGGGCCCTCAACAAGCTCAAGGCGGAGACGGTGTGGCGCAAGTCGACCGGTAGGAAGGTCACCGTCGCGGTGATCGACACGGGTGTACGCGCAGGCCACCCCGATCTGCGGGGACGCGTACTGAAGGGCTGGGACTTCATCGGCGGCGACAACGCGGCCACTGACATGAACGGCCACGGCACGCATGTCGCCGGCATCATCGCGGCCAACAAGAACAACCGACGGGGCATCGCCGGGCTCGCGCCGTCGGCTCGGATCCTGCCTGTCCGCGTGCTCGATGCTGCAGGCAACGGACACTCTGCAGTGGTCGCCCGAGGCATCGTCTACGCGGTCAACAAGGGCGCCGATGTCATCAATCTCTCGTTGGCAGGCTCCCAGCCCGATGCGCAGACCCGGGCCGCGGTGGCCTACGCGGCACGCCGTAACGTCGTCGTGGTCGCGGCAGCCGGCAACTTCGGTTGCGGCGCCCCCACCACCTATCCCGCGGCGTACCCCAACGTCATCGGCGTGGGCGCGATCGACCGGAACAGCAATCTCGCGCCGTACTCCCAGTGCGGTTCGTACGTCGATGTTGTGGCCCCGGGCAGCAACGTCCTGTCGACCACGATCTACTCGCCGCACCCGAGCCTCGGCTGCGGCTACGGAGTCAACTACTGCTTTCTCAACGGCACGTCGATGGCTACGCCGTATGCCGCCGCATCCGCTGCCCTGCTGATCTCGCGGACCAAGGGCAAGCTGCGCGCCAGCAAGGTGCGCGCGATCATGACGGCCAAGGCCAAGGACATCGGGCCGCGCGGACGCGATGCGTACACCGGCCGTGGCGTGATCGACCCGCGGCGGATGCTGAAGGGCCGCTGACCCAGCGCCAACGCTAGCGCCTCTTCCGAAGGTGTCCCAGACTGGACGGCATGAGCGAATTCTCGTGTGATGTCGTTGTCGTCGGGCTGGGACCTGGGGGAGAGGCGCTTGTCGCGAGGCTCGCAGGCAGTGGCCTCGACGTCGTCGCGGTCGAGAAGGAGCTCGTCGGCGGTGAGTGCCCCTATTGGGGATGTATCCCGTCGAAGATGCTGATTCGCGCTGCCAATGCGCTGGCAGAAGCCCGGCGGATCGAGGGGCTTGCCGGGACGGCGAGCGTCACCCCCGATTTCGGACCGGTCGCTAAACGCATCCGCGACGAGGCCACGGACAATTGGGATGACACCGTCGCGGCCGATCGCATCACGGCCGCCGGCGCGCGCCTCGTGCGCGGTCACGGTCGAATCGACGGAACCCGGCGCGTCATGGTCGGCGACGACACCTACATCGCCTCGAAAGGCGTCGTGCTCAACACCGGCACGACCGCGGGAGTCCCGCCGATCCCCGGCCTGGTTGGCACCCCGTTCTGGACCAATCGCGAGATCCTGAAGGCCGAGACCGCCCCCGCCTCGATGATCGTGATCGGCGGTGGCGCGATCGGCCTCGAGCTTGCGCAGGCGATGTCCCGTTTCGGCACCGAGGTCACGGTGCTCGAGGTCGCTGACCGCATCCTCGCCGTCGAGGAGCCGGAGTCAGCAGAGCTCATCGCGGCTGTCTTCGAGGCCGAAGGGATCGGCGTCCACGCGGGCATCTCGATCGATTCCGTCGCGCACGATGGTGACGTCTTCCACGTGACGTGCGGCGGCGTGATCTTCGAGGCCGAGCGTCTTCTGGTTGCGACGGGCCGTAGATCGCGCCTCGACGACATCGGCCTGGACA
>JBBSSC010000323.1:0-2846 GCA_038242465.1 Propionibacteriales bacterium
CTGCTGCGCCGCGATGCGACCCAGCCGGGCCTGGGTGCAGATAACGGCTTTCGGGGCTGAGGTCGTGCCGCTCGTGAAGACCAGGGAGTACGGCGTGGCCGGGTCAACCTGCTCGGCGCGGCTGAGGTCGAATGACGGTGCAGCTGCCAGTCGCTTGGCGTATCCCTCGTCGTCGACGTGCAGCACACGGTCGCCGGGGACGCCCGTCTCGATGCCGTCGAGCAGGACGCGTCCGCTGCTGTCGACGACCAGCAGCTGGCACTCGGTGAAGGTGATGTCACGGGCGAGATCGGGCCCACGGCGGGTGGGGTTGATGCCTACTACGGTCGCGCCGGCGATCGCCGCGGCGCACCACCAGAACAGGTGCTCGTCGGTGTTCTCCAGGGACAGACCGATGTGCCACGGTCCGTCGACGCGGAGCTCGTCGAGCAGCCTGGCGCGACGGCATGCCTCGTCCACGACCTCGCGCCACGTCCAGCGACGCTCCTCGAACCACAGGGCGGTGGCATCGTCGTCGGCCCGCGCGGCGACGAGCTGCGCGAAGGTCCGATGCGTCACGGCAGCGCTCATGCGGGTCGCAGCACGGCGAAGTCGCCGAGAGAGATGCGGATGTTGAACGAGCGCCGGGCGAGCCGCCACCCGGCGGCGCTGCGCGTCCAGTGGTCGTCGTACTCACCCAAGCACTCGTAGAACGAGTCGGCCATGGGTCCCGCACCCACGTGGTGGACGCGGCCGTACGTCAGCGAGCGAGCCTCATCGCCCGTGATCGTGATTCGATGGTTGCCCATGAGGTGCTGGGTCGGTCCGACGCCGCCGAGGTGGTCCTGCATCCGCCCCACGACGGACTCGGGACCCTGCGCGCCGTAGGCCATGCAGTCCTCCGTGAGGATCGACGCTATCGAGGCCCAGTCGCGGAGGTCCGTCGCAGTGGCGAAATCAGCGAGCCGCTCGACGATGCGCGTGCGGTCGTGGGTCATGGGAGCTCCAGCTGCCACGCGACGCCGTTGATGTGCGCGCCGCCGTCGACGAAAAGCGTGTTGCCCGTCATATACCGGCTGTCATCGCTAGCGAGGAAGACCGCGACGGGGCGATATCGTCCCGCGGATCGCCGATGCGGCCCATCGGATTGCCCTGGTCGGCCATTGCCTCGAGCTCGGGATGCTCGCCCATGACGCGGCGGAATGCTGCGCTCTTGGCGCCGGGACACATCGCGTTGACGACGACGCCCGTGGGCGCCCACTCGCGGGCGGCCGTGCGGGTCAGCGTCCGCAGCGCCTCCTTGGCGGAGTTGTACTCCAGGCTGCCGATGTGTGCGTTGACGCCGTTGAGGCTGCACATGTTGATGACCCGGCCCCACCCGCGTTCCACCATGTGAGGGAAGGCTGCCTGCATGGCCCACAGCGGACCGCGGAAACCGACCGCCAGAGCCATGTCGATCATGTCGTCGGTCTTGTCCTCGACCCGGCACATCGTGGTCGAGCCCCAGGCGTTGTTGACCAGGATGTCGATCGAGCCGTACGTGCTCACGGCTGCGTCGATCATCGCGTGGACCTGCGCCTTGTCCGAGACGTCCGTACGGACGAAGAGACCGTCGATCTCCTCGGCGACCGCGCGGCCCTTCTCCTCGGACAGCTCGGCCACGATGACGCGAGCGCCCTCGGCGCAATAGGCTCGCGCCACCGCGGCGCCGATGCCGTCCCCCGCTCCTGTCACGACCGCGACGCGGCCCGTCAGGCGTTTGCTCACGGCAGCTTGCCCAGCGCGCCTGCGGCCAGCAGGGCGGGCGACTCGGTGCGGCCGTCCAGCACGCGGGTCGTGCGGATCGTGGTCCGCCAGCCGTCGGCAGTGCGACGTAGCTGCCAGTGGTTCGCGGTCGCGCGTCGGACCTGGAAGCCCTCATCGGTGTTGACGACCATGAGCGAGTGACCGACCGCGATCGCCTCGTCGCCGTCGACCGTGATGTGCGTCGGACCGAGGAAGTGGGCACAACCGCCCGTGATCCAGCTCTGATGATTGCGCGACTGGACCATCTTTCGGATCGCGTCGGCGCCGTCGAGGTACGCCTCGTCGACGTCGTAGACGCCGTCCTCGGTCCACAGGGCCGCGACCTCGTCGGCGGATCCCGCATCGACCAGCGGACCGTAGCTCGCGATGAGCTGCGTGATCTCGCGCTCGTCCTCGAGCCCGCGAAGGCGCGTCTCGAGTGCCTCGAGGCGGCTCGTGACGTCGATGCCGTTGCTCATCCGATCTCCTCGCCGATGGCGGCCAGCGCCTCCAGCTGCTCGCAGTAGTGGGTGACAGACTCCGCGTGCACCGCGGTGCTGACCAGCGTCGCCCCGGCCGTGAGGACGCCACGAATCCGGTCGGCGGTCGCCTCGGCGTCCGTCAGCGGATCGACGGGGCGACCCGCTGAGAGCACGACCTCGAAGCCGTCAGGGACGTCGGCGCGGCCGAGCATCTCGGTCAGCGTGTCGAGTCCGAGTCCGAAGGGCACCCAGCCATTCGCCAGGGTCAGGGCGCGACGCAGCGAACGCGGGGTCCGTCCGCCGATCCACATCGGGACGTCGGTCCGCACCGCATGCGGCTCGACGACGAGGTCATCGAAGCTGAAGTGCGGCCCGCTGTAGCTCGGGGTGCGCTGACCCCAGGCTGCCGCGAGAGCCGCGAGGGCGTCGTCGGCGATCCCGCCACGGCCCTCGAAAGTGGCCCCGAGCAGCTCGAACTCCTCCTCGAGCGAGCCGACGCCGAGGCCGAGGATCACACGGCCTCCGCTGACGAGATCGAGCGTCCCGTAACGCTTGGCGATCTCGAGCGGGTGGTGGTAGCCCAGCACCAGGATCTGGGTA
>JBBSSC010000324.1:0-2837 GCA_038242465.1 Propionibacteriales bacterium
CTCGTTCTTCCGGTGCGACCTGCCACCTGAGGGCGCCATCACCTGGCTCACCGCCGCCGAGCAGCAGGCCATCCGCGCCACTGCGGCCAAGCACGGCCGGATGGTGGACGCGCATGTGCCGCTGATCGGCGGCTATCACGCGTACAACGCCGCTGCCGCCGCGTCGGCCGCCCTGGCGCTGGGCCTTGACCTGCCGACGATCGCGGCTCGGCTCGCGACGGCCGGGGGAGCCGTGTCGCCCATGCGGATGGAGCGCCACGTCCGCGCCGACGGGCTCATCATCGTCAACGATGCGTACAACGCCAATCCGGAGTCGGTGGAGGCTGCCCTGCGCGCCGTCGCCGCTATCGGACGGGGGCGCGCGGTGGCAGTGCTCGGCGCGATGCTCGAGCTGGGGGAGCAGAGCCACGACGCGCACGTACGCATTGGCAGACTCGCCGCAGAGCTCGGCTACCTGCGGGTCGTCGTGGTCGGTGAAGATGCACGGGGCATCGTCGAAGGCGCCGGTGAGATCGCCGATTTGGTCGATGACGTCGATGTGGCGACCCGCACACTCTCCGCGAGCCTGCTGGGGGACGAGGTACTCATTGTGAAAGCATCGAGGGGCGTCCGCCTGGAGCGGGTCGCACAGGCCCTTCTCGACGCCTGACCCCGAGCTCGACGGAACACACCTCCACCCAGCACGCCAAGCATCTCCCGAAAGGACCACGACGCGATGTACGCCATCCTGATCGCAGGAGCGCTGTCGTTGCTCGTGACCCTGGTCGGCACTAAGTTTGCGATCTCGGTGCTGGTCAAGCGGGGCTACGGACAGCTGATCCGCGATGACGGACCGACCTCGCACCACACCAAGCGTGGCACCCCCACGATGGGCGGCCTGGTCATCATCGTCGCGGTCGTGATCGGCTACTTCTCCGCGAAGCTCGCGACGCAGACTGCGCCGAGCGCCTCCGCACTGCTCCTGTTGTTCCTATTCGTCGGCCTGGGTGTGATCGGCTTCCTCGACGACTTCATCAAGGTTTCCAAGCAGCGCAATCTCGGTTTACGGAGCAAGGCCAAACTCATCGGCCAGACCGTGATCGGCCTGATTTTCGCGTGGCTCGCGATCGGCTGGGAGGATGACACCGGCCGCACACCCATCACGCATGCGATCTCGTTCACGCGCGACTTCGACAGCTGGCAGCTGCCGACCGTGCTGCTGGTGATCTGGGTCCTCGTGCTCGTGGCCGGAGCCAGCAATGGCGTCAATCTGACCGACGGTCTCGATGGTCTTGCCACGGGCGCGGCGATGATGGTCTTTGGCGCCTATATCTTCATCAACATCTGGCAGAGCGGGCAGAACTGCTCGGTCAGTCCCGGGGCCAAGTGCTACGAGGTGCGCGATCCGCTAGACCTCGCAGTCGTGGCCGCGGCGCTGACGGGTGCCTGCTTCGGCTTTCTGTGGTGGAATGCCTCGCCCGCCAAGATCTTCATGGGCGACACGGGCTCGTTGTCGCTGGGCGGCGCCATGGCCGGCTTCGCGCTGATGACCCGCACCGAGCTGCTGCTCGTCATCATCGGCGGTCTGTTCGTCGCGATCACGATGTCGGTCATCCTGCAGGTCGGCTGGTTCAAGCTCTCGAAGGGTAAGCGGATCTTCCGCATGGCACCGTTACAACATCACTTCGAGCTGCTCGGCTGGGCCGAGATAACGATCGTGGTGCGGTTCTGGATCATCAGCGGCGTGTGCGTTGTGACGGGCCTCGGCATCTTCTACAGCGAGTGGGTTACCGGCGTATGACCGTTCCTGATCTTTCATCATTGGGTCGGGAGTCGTCGTGGGAGGGCATCCGCGCAGCGGTCGGCGGGCTCGGCGTGAGCGGCTTCGCGGCCGCTGACACGCTGCAGCACCTGGGCGCTGATGTGATGGTGCTCGACGACGGCGATGACGACGTCCTGCGCGAGAAGGCGACGCTGCTGGAGATCCTAGGTGTCGAAGTTCGCCTGGGTGCCGGCTCGACCGATTCGTTCCCCGAAGGCATCCAGTTGCTCGTGACGTCCCCGGGCTGGTCGCCCACGACGCCGCTGCTCGCGGCGGCCGCGGCGCGCGGCATTCCCGTGTGGGGTGAGGTCGAGCTCGCCTGGCGGCTGCGTGGCGAGAATCCCGCCCCATGGCTCGCGGTGACCGGCACTAACGGCAAGACCACGACGGTCCAGATGCTCGAGTCGATCTTGCGAGCTCAGGGCCTCAACGCGCTCGCGGTCGGCAATGTCGGCACGCCAGTGCTCGAGGCCGTCATGAACCCCGAGTCGTTCGACGTCCTCGCGGTCGAGCTGTCGAGCTATCAGCTGCACTGGAGCCAGTCGATCTCGGCACAGGCCAGCGTGGTCCTGAACCTGGCATCCGATCACATCGACTGGCATGGCGGACTCGACGCATATACGGCCGACAAGGCCCGCATCTACGAGAACACGCAGATCGCCTGCGTCTACAACGCGCAGGATCCTGCCACTGAGCACATGGTCGAAGAGGCGGAGGTCATTGAGGGCTGCCGTGCGATCGGCTTCACCCTCGGCATCCCCGCCTCCGGAATGATCGGGCTGGTCGACGACGCGATCGCCGACCGCGCCTTCATCGCCGGACGTATCTCCAGCGCGGCTGAGCTCGGCAGCATCAGCGATATCGGCCTCGACGCGCATGGCGATGTGAGCCGCATCCCGCCGCCGCACGTCATCGCGAACGCTCTGGCTGCCGCAGCGCTGGCGCGCGCTCACGGTGTCGAGCCGCGCGCCGTCCGCGACGGGCTGCGCGCCTTCACCCCCGATGCGCACCGCATCGCCGAGCTCGTCACAATCGA
>JBBSSC010000325.1:0-2826 GCA_038242465.1 Propionibacteriales bacterium
CGGGCCGTCACTGTCAACGGCCAGCTCAAGACCTTGCGACAGCTGCAGGTCATCGCCAACCGGAACGAAGGTACCCGTGCATCAGGGCTGCCGGGCTACAACGCCTCGGCCGACTACGTGGCTGGCCAGCTCAGGAAGGCCGGCTACAAGGTCTCGACCCAGACCTTCACGTTCCCTTTCAGCCGCGACCTCGAGCCAGCGACGTTGAACCGGCTGACGCCCACGACCAGCTCGATCGAGACCTCCTCATTCACCTACTCCGGATCAGGGGATGTCTCGGGACCTGTCACGCCGATCAACCTCAGCATCCCACCGGGAGAGGCCGGCACCACGCCGTCCGGCTGTGAGCCCGGAGACTTCACCGCTCCCGGACCCGAGCCATCGGTCGCACTGATCCAGCGCGGTCTATGCAACTTCGGGGTCAAGGCCGCCAACGCCGAGGCCGCCGGATATGACGCCGCCATCATCTTCAACGAGGGCCAGGAAGGACGCACCGAGCTACTCACCGGAACTCTGGGTGATCCCGTCAAAATCCCGGTCGTCGGCATCTCGTATGCAGATGGCGTGGCTCTGGCCGAGACGCCCGGAACCGTTCGTGTCACAGCGAGCACCGAGGTGGATCTCGAGCGCGAGACGACCAATGTCATCGCGGACCTGCCGAAGCGGACCAAGAATCCCGATCAGGTCGTCGTGATCGGCGCGCACCTCGACAGCGTGCCAGCCGGTCCTGGCATCAACGACAACGGAACCGGCACAGCCGGGACGTTGGAGATTGCGAAGCAGTTCATGAAGACGGGCATGGCCAAGAAGGCACAGCGTCCGGTCCGATTCGCGTTCTGGGGTGCTGAGGAGCTGGGCCTGCTCGGCTCGGAGCACTACGTCGCAAGCCTGACCGACGAGGAGCGCGGCGATATCTACGCGACTCTCAACTTCGACATGATCGGCTCTCCGAACTTCGTCCGCTTCGTCTATGACGGCGATGGCTCGCAAGATGGCAATGCGGGACCGGCCGGCTCTGCGGAGATCGAGCAGATCTTCCTTGACTACTTCGATGGCAAGGGGCTGGCTTCGGCACCGACGGCATTCGATGGACGCTCCGACTACGGGCCGTTCATCGCGGCTGGTATCCCGGCAGGCGGCCTGTTCAGCGGAGCCGAGGGCATCAAGACACCCGAGGAGGCCACGATCTTCGGTGGCACTGCCGGTGCGGCCTACGATCCTTGCTATCACCTCGCGTGCGATGACATCACTAATCTGAGCACGCGCTCGATCGATCAGCTCGGCGATGCGGCGGCCCATGCCACCGCGACGCTCGTGCTCTCGAAGAAGGGACTGTTCGGTGACGCGCAGCGCAAGGTTTCGGCCAGCAAGCGCGCGGCGATGCAGAACTCGGGTCATCTGCTGACGCATTGAGCTCATCTAGACCGTGGGGCATGTCCTAGGCTCGCACTGTGCCTTCTCACACTGTGCTTTCTTCCACTGTGCCTTCTCCGGACGCGCCCCACGGTCGACTCCTCCTGCTCGACAGCGCGAGCCTGTATTTCCGAGCCTTCTTCGGAATCCCCAAGACGCTCACAGCCCCTGATGGCACCGCTGTCAACGCGTTGCGGGGCATCCTCGACTTCACATCGTCGCTCGCAACCCAGTACGAGCCCGACGCGATCGTGGCGTGTTGGGATGACGACTGGCGGCCGCAGTGGCGTGTCGACCTGCTCGACACGTACAAGACGCAGCGCCTCGATGCCGAAGGCGGCGAGGCCGACACGACCGAAGGGCTGCTCGGCCCCCAGGTGCCGCTCATCGCGGAGGCATTCGGGCTGCTCGGCATCCCTGTGGTCGGGGTTGCTGACCACGAGGCCGATGACGTCATCGGGACGCTCGCCACTTTGTGGGACGGCCCCGTCGACATCGTGACGGGCGACCGCGACCTGTTTCAGCTCGTCGATGACGACCGTGACATCCGGGTGCTCTACGTCGCCCGTGGTGTCTCCAAGCATGACGTCGTCGACAACGCCTGGCTGCGCGCCAAGTACTCGATCGACGCATCCGATTACGTCGACTTTGCCGTCATGCGCGGCGATCCGTCCGACGGACTGCCCGGCGTCGCCGGAATCGGCGACAAGACCGCAGCCGTCCTGCTCGAGGAATTCTGCGACCTCGACGGCATCCTCGAAGCCGCCCACCAACCCTTCAGCTCGATCAAGCCAAGGGTGCGAAAGTCCCTTCAAGAGTCCGGCACCTACATCGAAGCAGCCAGAGAGGTAGTGAAAGTCCGCAAGGACATCTGCACGCTTCCCAAGCTTCGCAAAGAACCCCTGACAGCACAGCAACAAGAAGCCTTCAAAGCATTCGGCGAAACCTGGGGCCTAGGTGGCGTCACCAACCGCGCCCTCAAAATGTCGGCGCAGATGTACCGATCCGCTGAGTGAATCCGTACATATGCGCCGAAAAACTCGGGGGTACCCCGGCCCGCTACGCGTTCAGGCTCGTGTAGCTGACGACTCCGTGGCGGAGCTGGTCGAGGGCCTGCCGGGCTGTCGTGCGCAGGGGGCCAGGCCCGGCTGCGTCGGCAATTTGGGCCACAACGTCGATGAGCTGCTTCATGGCCCGGACGAAGTCGCCAGCGGCGAGCTCCATCTCGTTCAGGACATCGTCGAGCGTTGCATCGTTGCACCATTGCCAGACGGCCTGCGAAAAGGCGAAGTCGGGCTGGCGCAGGAACTTGAGCCGGTGCTCCCGCTCGAGTAGCTGAAGATCCGTGCAGAGACCGTTCATGGTCGCCGCGACCTCCCGCACTTTCTGGGTCGGGAATCGCGGTGCCGGGAG
>JBBSSC010000326.1:0-2822 GCA_038242465.1 Propionibacteriales bacterium
CAACTGTCTCGACGGGCACGGGGAGCGCGCCGCCCTTGATCAGGATCGAAAGATCTTCGGCAGATGACTGGGTGAAGTCGCCGGTGATCTGCGTGGATGCTCCGCCGCCGGACTGGCATAGCGCCGGCACGACGCCGGGGGAGGAGATGACCTTGCCGTCGAGCACGATCGCGATGCGCTGTCCGGCAGCGGGGTTGGCGCAGACAGCCGTGACCAGCTGGCCCCAGCCGCTGCGGCCCTGCTTGTTGAAATCGACGTTCACGACCCATTGGCCGATACCGCCTTCAGGAATGCCGGCCGACGCGTCGCTGACGCCGTTGCCGTCGAGCACCTGCGGCCCAATGATGAGTGGGTTGCCGTCCTCGTCATTGATGGCTTGCTGACCCTCGGCGGGGGTGGCGCCGGGCTCGGGGAGCGATAGCACTTCGTGGAATGACAGCTGAGCCGTCTTGCCAATGACCTCAGCGGCTTCGCGCGGGTCCTGGATGCCTGGAAGCTCGACGATGATGCGGTTGGAACCGGAACGCGCGAGCGTCGGCTCGGCAACACCGAGGGCATCGACTCGGCCGCGGATGACGCTGAGCGCCCGGTCGGTGGATTCGGCGTCGGCCTTGACCCGGGCTGAGTCGCGGGTCTCGAGGACGATCTGGGTGCCGCCCTTGAGGTCGAGACCCAGGTTGGCCGATTTCGTGAGGGCGAGCAGTAGCGCGACAGCGATAACCGCGAACGCGGCTATCGCGCGCCACATAGGGGCACGGGAGGACATGGGGAGATCTTTCGGTGGGGGCCGGTACGGCGTAGATCGGATGGTGGGACGCGGGACTCAGAGAGCCGGCGGAGCGCGTCCTACCCCAGTGATGGCTTCGGTTGCCAAGACGGAGCTGGCATCGGCGGTGGCATGTTCGCCACCAATGACCGCGATCGTGTCGAAGGCCGTCGGTGGCGTCGAAGCGAGGTCCAGATGCCACAGCGACTGATCCGGAGCAGCAGGAGGCACAGCGCTCGCCTGGCGTCCCTGGACAGGCGCGGGGCTGGCCTGCGCGTTGCTGGCGCCCACCCGAGCCTGGGCGGCGCGTGCCGAACCGGCGAGGACGACAAGGAACATGGCCATCAGAGCCATGGCCAGCACAACGGCAGATCTGCGCGTCGCGGTCCTCGTGAGCATTCGTCAAGTCTACGCGAGGCGCGGGGTCTCCTAGGGACAAGTCCTGCCTAGGCTGGTGCTATGAGAACCTCACGAACGCTCGGATCCAGCTCGATCGCCGTCACGCCGCTTGGCGTCGGCTGCAATGCCTTCGGAATGCGCATCGATCTCAAGCAGACCAAGACCGTCGTCGACGCGGCGCTGGAGCACGACGTGACCTTCTTCGACACCGCCGATTCATACGGGCATGGAACCAGCGAGGAACTGCTCGGTGCGGCGCTCGGCAACCGCCGCGATCGGGTCGTCATCGCGACCAAGTTCGGGATGGACATGGGTGGAGTCAACGGTGACGACGGCGGCCGGCGCGGCACTGCGGCGTACGTCCGCACAGCGGTGGAGGCGAGCCTGCGCCGACTGGGGACGGACTACATCGATCTCTACCAGCTACACACTCCCGACCCGACGACGCCGCTCGAGGAGACGCTGGGGGCGATGACCGAGCTTGTCACGGAGGGCAAGGTGCGCGCCATCGGATCGTCCAATCTGCAGGCATGGCAGGCCGTCGATGCGGCGTGGATCTCGCGGACCCACGGATTCGCGTCCTTCGTGACGGCGCAGAACGAGTACAGCCTCTACAACCGCACGGCAGAGGTCGAACTTGTGCCGGCATGTCTCGAGCTGGGAGTCGGAATCCTGCCGTATTTCCCACTTGCGTACGGGCTGCTGACCGGCAAGTACCGGCGCGGAGAAGCTGCCCCGGCGGGGACGCGGCTCGAGGCACAGGCCAAGCGGCTGGAATCCGTAGACTGGGACCGCATCGAAGCCCTGCAGGCATTCGCCGATAGGCGGGATATCTCGCTGCTCGAGCTCGCAATCGGTGGCCTGGCCGCACAGCCGGCCGTCGCCAGCGTTATCGCGGGTGTGACACGTCCGGACCAGGTCGCTGCCAACGTGAAGGCCGCGGCATGGACGCCCTCGGCTGATGATCTGACCGAACTGGCGGTCATCGGTCGTCCGGCGCAGTCGTACACGACCTTCGCGCCGAAGTAGGCGCACGAATAGGTAGACGGCGACCAAGAGGTTACGTCGGGCTGGGAAGCGCCTCACGGCGCATGGCCGCTCGAAGCGGCTAATTGTGGGACCCGGGGCTACCGCAGCCCGACGCGTCAGCAAGCCTAACCGAGAGACCCAGCCAGACCCAGCATGCTCGATGTGAGTCTCAATGTAGTTGCGCGGCGCGCTCGAGCTCGGCGGCTCGGCGCAGGTGGATCGCGGTGTCGACGAGCTTGGCGGCACTGTGCGGATCGCCGCTGTCGAGCTGGGCACGACCTACTCCGACGATGTGCGCGAACGAGGCCGCACGGTCGAGGGTCACATCGAAATCGGGACTGATGATGCCGCGCACCACAGCATCGACGAGCTCGATGACCTGCTCAGGGCCGGGCGGGTCGACGACTCCTGCGAGGACCTCGTAGACCGGGGCGTACGGCTTGCCGGCGGCGTACTCGAGCGCTGCTTGACGGGGCTGACGGTGGACCCAGGTTCGGAGGAGATAGAGCCGCCACAGCGCTCCGGGAAGGCTGTCGGACGTGGCATGCGACCACAGCTCGGCGATCGTCCCGAGACCCTCTTCGTCTGCGAGATGCAGTACGCGCTCAACGAGGCCATGGTCGTCGTC
>JBBSSC010000327.1:0-2816 GCA_038242465.1 Propionibacteriales bacterium
ATGACTCGCCGGTCCTGGTCATGGTCTCCCACCACGTCGAGGAGATTCCGATCGGCTTCACCCACGTCCTGCTCCTGCGCGATGGCAAGATCGTCGCTCAGGGCCCGCTCGACTCGACGTTGACGGCAGCGAATCTGTCGACGACGTTCGGCCAGCGCATCCAGCTCGACCATGAGGGTGGACGCTGGGCCGCGCGTCGGGCAGCATACGGACGCCGGGCCAACCGGGGCATCGAAACTGGCCACTCGCAAGAAACAGGGGGCACTACATGATCGATTGGATTCGCGAGAATGCCTGGGCGAGTTGGCTCGGGCTCGCGGCGGTGCTGGCCATCGTCGAGATGATGAGCCTCGACCTCGTCCTGTTGATGTTCGCGGTCGGTGCGCTCGCCGCCGCTTTGGCCGCAGGCCTCGGTGCGCCCGTCTGGATCGCGCTGCCGGTGTTCGCGATCGTGTCGCTGCTCCTGCTGTTCCTGGTGCGCCCCACGGTCGTCAACAAGCTGCACTCGGGGCCGACCCTCACAACGGGTCACAGCAACCTCGTCGGCCGCGTCGCGCTCGTCGTCGAGCCCGTTGACGAGCGTCAGGGCCGCATCCAGCTCGCCGGTGAACTGTGGTCGGCCAAGACCCAGCGCTACGAAGGACCTTTCGACACGGGTGCCGAAGTCATCGTGACCCAGATCGACGGGGCCACCGCCGTCGTCACCGCTTACCCATCTTCCGCCTCCAAGGAGTCATGATGTCCGCAGCACTGATCGTGCTCATACTGCTCGCTGTCCTAGCGATCGTGATCGTCTCGATGACGGTCAAGATCGTGCCCCAGGCGCGTTCGGGGATCGTCGAGCGATTCGGCAAGTACCGCACAACCCTTTCGGCAGGGCTCAACATCGTCGTGCCGTTCATCGACAAGGTGCGCTACGTCATCGATCTGCGTGAGCAGGTCGTGTCGTTCCCGCCCCAGCCCGTCATCACCGAGGACAACCTGGTCGTATCGATCGACACGGTCATCTACTTCCAGGTGACCGATCCGGTGGCCGCGACATACGAGATCGCCAACTACATCCAGGCGATCGAGCAGCTGACCATGACGACGCTGCGCAACATCACCGGTGGCATGAGCCTCGAGCACGCACTGACGAGCCGTGACCAGATCAACTCGGGCCTGCGTGGCGAGCTCGACTCCGCGACCGGCAAGTGGGGCATCCGCGTCAACCGCGTCGAGCTCAAGGGCATCGATCCGCCGCCGTCGATCATCGACGCGATGGAGCAGCAGATGCGCGCCGAGCGCAACAAGCGTGCCGCGATCCTTACGGCCGAGGGTGAGCGCCAGTCGGCCATCCTGACGGCCGAGGGCCAGAAGCAGTCGGCCATCCTGACCGCCGAGGGTGAGCGACAGGCGCAGATCCTCACGGCGCAGGCTGATCGTCAGGCGCAGATCCTGCGCGCTCAGGGTGAGGCGCAGGCCATCCAGACCGTCTTCCAGGCGATCCACGACGGCAACCCCGATCAGAAGCTGTTGTCCTACCAGTACCTGCAGATGCTGCCGAAGATCGCCGACGGCAACAATGCGACCACCTGGATCATCCCGGCCGAGCTCACCAAGGCGCTCGGAACATTGGGTGGAACCATCGGCTCGATCCCGGTCGACGGTGGCGGCAGCAAGACGCGCATCGACTTCGATGAGCCGATCGAAGACGATCGGGCGGATGACTCGGCGACCAACGAGGCCGTCCAAGAGGCGCTCGACGCTGCCAAGGCAGCCGAGAACCCGGCCACCGCCGCGGCCGATCTGCCGCCGGTACCGCCGCAAAGCTGACGTGCTGCCGCAGTCCACGCGCTGACCTTAGAATCGAGGTTTGTCCGGCCAAGGCCGGACAAACCTCGATTTTCTTATCTTCCGGCGGCGGCGCCGAAATACGCCGACCGTTCATCCGGCGTTCACGGCAAGAGGCCCGGACAGGCAGCCTGAACGCCTAGATTCCTCGCGACACGTACGAATCACGTCGCGAAGAGAGTCCCCCTGTGAGCACGACCTTGCGCCTGGATCATCCAGGCGCGCAACCCGCTGAGCCGCGTGCTCTGTCCAATGGCGAGACCGGTTCAGACCGCATCTTCGCCCTGACCACCCGCTCGATCTCGGGCGTCGTGCTGCTCATCACGGGCGGGATCGGCCTGTTCCTGGCCCTGTCGGCCGTGCCGACGATCAAGCACTACGGCTTCGGCTTCTTCACCGAGACGCAGTGGCAGCCTGAGTCGGACACGCTCGGCATCGGCTCGGTGCTTGTCGGCACGTTCACGGTTGCCTTCGTCGCGCTCGTCGTCGCCTTTCCGCTCGCTGTGGCGACCGCGCTGTACATCTCGGAATATGCGCCGCCGCGCCTGCGTCCAACCTTGATCTCGTTGGTGGACCTCATGGCGGCTGTGCCCAGCATCATCTACGGGCTGTGGGGCTTCTTCCTGCTGCAGCCGCACGCCAGTGCCGTCGCGCTGTGGCTGCACCAGCATCTCGGCTGGATCCCGATCTTCCGCGTCGATGCCGATCCGGATGCGGCCGTGTGGGAGCAGAGCCGGTACACGGCATCGGCGTTCATCGCGGGCATCGCGGTGTCGATGATGGTGATCCCGATGGCGTGCGCCGTGATGCGTCAGGTGTTCTCGCAAGCACCGCCGGGGGAGCGCGAGGCCGCCTTCGCGCTCGGATCGACGCACTGGGGTGTCGTGCGCACCGTCGTGCTGCCATTCGGCAAGGGCGGGATCATCGGCGGGACGATGCTGGGCCTCGGCCGGGCGCTGGGCGAGACCATCGCGGTGCTGCTG
>JBBSSC010000328.1:0-2805 GCA_038242465.1 Propionibacteriales bacterium
CATCGCCACTGCCAACGAGATATGGGGGCTGACCTTGGTGATCGGGCCGAGGGTCATAGGGCTGGATGCGAAGAACACACAAACCACCAGGCCGGCGACCAGCGCGCCCCACACACCTTCTGCACCGGCTGTGAAGGAGGCCACCACAGCGCACACTGCCGTGAGCACGACCACCGGCAGGATATTCGAGCGCATCAGGGTCATGACCAGACCTTCTCTTCGAGCTTGGGGAGCAGGAATACTGCCGATGTCGTAATAATCGCCAGGACCGCGAAGCCCGCGATGGATTGCCATCCGCTGAACAAGCTGATGACAACGCTACCGAACGCCACGAGACCTGCGAACGCGTACATCAGCAGGACCGCGCGCCGGTGCGAGTGGCCGATCTCCAGCAGGCGGTGGTGGATGTGCATCTTGTCAGGACTGAACGGCGAGCGGCCCGCCCGGGTGCGCCGCACAACGGCGAGGGCCAGATCGATGAACGGCACCATCAGGATCGTGAACGGCAGGATCAGCGGCAGCAACGTCGGCAGGAAGCTGCGCTCCGCTCCCCCTATTCCCTCTGAGATCGTAGTGGCCGGGAACTGGCCGGTCAGGCTGATCGACGAGCAGGCCAGCACGAAGCCGATCAACATCGAGCCGGAGTCGCCGATGAACATCCTGGCGGGGAAGAAGTTGTGCGGAAGAATGCCGATGCAGGCGCCCGCGAGGGCCGCGGTCAGCAGGGCCGCTGCGATCGCGCGAGTCTCACCGTTCTCGACCGCGAGGATGAAGGCGTAGGCGAAGAAGGCCACGGCGCCGATCGCAACCATGCCGGCGGCCAGGCCATCAAGCCCGTCGACGAAGTTGACCGCATTGGCCGTGCCCACGATCAGCAGGACCGTGAAGATCATGGCCTGCGCCTGGTCGAGGCCGATGTAGTTGCCGTACAGCGGCAGATAGACAAACTGGACGCCCTGCGCGACGACGATCACGCCCGCCAGCACCTGTCCCGCGAACTTGCTGAGTGCGTCGAGCTCGTAGAGATCGTCGACGACGCCCACGATGCAGATGACGAGTCCGCCGAGCACGACCGCGCGCGCATCCTTGAAGACGCCATCGTCGGCCAGGGAGAGAAAGGGCAGGCTCGTCGCCACGAGGTACGCGGCCATGATGCCGCCGAGGATCGCGGGGCCGCCGAAGTACGGCGTCGGGATCGCGTGGACGTCGCGATCCCGCACGCGTGCCACGGCGCCGAAGCGGTACGCGAGCTGTCGTGCGATTGAGGCCAGCAGGTAAGTGACACCGAGTGCGGTGCCGAAGACGACGAGGTATTCGCGCACTAGCTAGTACCCGCGTCCGCGGGCTCGATCGTGTTGTTGAAGGTGTGGAGAACCTCGAGCGCGATCGCACCTTGGCGCAAGACACGCGGGGTCGAACTCGTGGCGTCGAGGATCGTCGACGGGGTGCCGGATGCGCTCGGGCCGCCGTCGAGGTAGACCGCGACGCGTCCGCCGAGCATGTCCTCGGCCTCATCGACCGTCCGAGCGGCTGGCTGCCCCGTCAGGTTGGCGCTGCTGACCGCGAGCGGGCCGGTCTGCTTGAGCAGGGCGATCGCGCGTCGGTCGTCGGGCATGCGAATCGCGATGGTGTTGTGGGTGTCGCCGAGGTCCATGCTCAGCGAGGGCTGCTGGCGGCAGATCACCGTCAGCGGGCCGGGCCACAACGATTCGACCATCGAGCGCAGCCACGACGGGACGTCGATCGCGAGAGCGTCGAGCGTCGTCGGCGAACCCACGAGCACAGGAGGCGGCATGTCGCGGCCGCGACCCTTGGCATCAAGCAGGTTCTGCACGGCGCGTGGCAAGAACGCATCCGCGGCGAGTCCGTAGACCGTGTCGGTCGGCAGAACGACCAACTTGCCCTCCTCGAGGGCCGCCTGCGCAGCCTTGAGCCCGCGGTCGTATTCCTCGTCCACGCTGCAGTCGAATCTCACCCACACATCGTAGGCCCCCGCTCGCGAGCCCCCACGGCCCGCTGACGAGGCGGCCTATGACCGGGAACTAGAACCAGCTGATGTGGTGGAACAAGAAGGCGATCGCCAGGAACTGGATCAGCCGGCCGCTGAAGACCATCGTCAGGAAGAGCCACTGAGGCTGTTTCGAGGCGCCGGCCAAGATCGTCACGATCGCCAACGGCGGGGCGCCGGTAAGGGAGGAGACGAACGCCGTCAAGCCTCCGCTGTACGGCCGGTCGAGCAATGTCAACAGCCACGCGTTGCCTCGCCGGATCAAGCCGAAGAGCCGGGTGCGGGTCAGACGGCCGGTGAGCCTTCGCGACCACGCCGAGAGCGCATTGCGCGGAGGCCTCGGCTCGACCATGCGGATCTTGCGTGTGCCCTGGCGAGCCAGCTGGAACACGACGGCCTTGCCGATCGTAGTGGCGATGACGTGAACCAGGATCAGCAGGACGAGGAATGGGCGACTGTCGACCGTCGCGCCGGTCGCGACGACGTAGACCTCCGCGTTGACGAAGATCGGCAGGAGCGCTGCGCCGATCCCGACGGCGAATGCGACAGCTATCAGTGTCAGCTCGTCGCCTCCCATGATCCGAGAGCCTATCGTCGGGGCTTTGTGGCCGTGACAAAGCGTGGGCGGTCGGCGAAATCGCGGTGATCGCGAACATCGGCCCAGCGCTCGGCGAAGACGGCCGGCGCGGACTCGCCCTGGGCGTCGGCGTGCTCTGCGCCCACGACTCCCCCGGGCCTCAACAGGCGCCACGCGACCTGGTCGACGATCCGCATCGCGTCGAGGCCGTCGTCACCGG
>JBBSSC010000329.1:0-2777 GCA_038242465.1 Propionibacteriales bacterium
CGACGATCATGGTCGACGGTCGCAAGTTCACCAACTACTCCGACTACCCGAGCGGCGCCGTCGGCGACATCCCCTTGCGCTCGGCGATCGCCAACTCATGCAACACCGCGATGATCGCCACGCGCGACAAGGTGCCCCAAGACCAGCTGTCCGCCGCCGCGGCCGCACTGGGTCTCGGGCCCGATCTCGATCTCGGCTACCCGGCCTTTCTTGGCTCCGTGCCCGACAGGGCCGAGGGCACCGAGCACGCCGCCTCCATGATCGGACAGGGACGCATCGAGGCCTCGCCGTTGGCCATGGCGGTCGTCGCCGCGTCGATCGCCAAGGGCTCGCGGGTTACTCCCACGTTGCTGGCCGATGCCAAGACCAAGCCCGCCGCCGAGGCCGCGCGTCCTCTGACGGACGGCGAAGCCAAGCAGCTGCAGGAGCTGTTCCGCAGCGTCGTGACCGATGGCAGCGGCAAGTTCCTGTCGGATGTGCCCGGTGGTCCGGTGTCGGCCAAGACCGGCACGGCCGAGTATGGCACCGATGACCCGCCGCGCACACACGCCTGGATGATCGCCACCCATGACGATCTGGCGGTGGCAGTATTCGTCGCCGACGGTGCTTCGGGATCGCAGACCGCCGGTCCTCTGCTCGAGGAGTTCCTGCGCGCCGCTTCGTGATGGATCAGCGGATACCTGCACGGTCTGGGGCCCGTGATTCGTTGCAGGACCCCGCAAATCTGGGGCGGGGTGGGACGTAGGGGAGAATGGTGACATGCGTATTTATGTGGTCGCCGACGCTGCGGACTCCGACGGCGGATACGTCGCCGAGCGGCTCACCCAGCGGGGCGGCGATCTCATCGAGCTCGACCGCGATGCGCTGCCGGCGTTTGAGCAGATCGGCGATTCCGATCTGGTCCTGCTGCTGGGTTCTGAGAAGTCGGCCCATGAGCCGAAGTGGGTCGAGTCGGTCACGGCCGAGACGCTGCTGGTGCGGGCGGCGCTTGCAGCCGGGACGCCCGTCATGGGCATCTGTTATGGCGCCCAGATCCTGGCCCGCGCACTAGGCGGCACCTCGTGGCGGTCCGATCAACCTGAACTGGGCTGGTCGCGCGTCGACACGACCGATCCGATCCTATGCCCCGAGGGGCCGTGGGGTCAGATGCACCGCGATGTCTTCGCTCCCGGGCCATCGTCTCGCGTGCTCGGTACGTCTTGGCGTGGTCCGCAGTGCATCATTGACGACAGTTTCGGTGCCCGCGCGATCGGGTGGCAGTTCCATCCCGAGGTGACGCCTGCGACGTATGAGCGCTGGGTCGTGGAGGGCTACTACGGGGACAGTGGCGTCGACACGAAGGACCTGATCCGTCAGGCGCGCACCCACGCGCCGAGCGCTCGCAATCTTGCTTTCACGCTGACGGACTCCGCTCTGGCCTACCTGGGTGCCGCATGAAGGGGCGTCCGAGCGGCTTCGAGTGGAGCGTTCGCGACAAGGAGGTCGTGATCACCCATCACGGCGTTGAGGCGGCGGTGCTGCGGGGCGAGAAGGCCCATCAGTTCGTCCGCGAGGCCGAGAAGGGCGATCCGCAGCTGTTAATGGCACGCATCGCCGGAGGCACCTACAAGGCACCCGATGAGCGTCGTTCCGGCCCCAAGCCGAAGACCCGCTCCCGTCGTCGCTGAGATCGGTGACTGAGCCACGTATCCAGACCGGTATACGCGGCTCAGCCACCGCTCACCGGTGGCTCAAGACGTCGGCCCGCCGGCATTGAGCAGATCGCGAGCTCGGCCGAGCGCGTCAGAACCGGCCTGGGTGATGGTCACCCGGGTCTTGCGCGCGTCGGAGTGGTCGATGGTGCGCGAGACCAGCCCGGCGCGCTCCAGCTGGGTCACCGAGGCGCCGACCGTGGTCCGGTGGGTTCCGCAGAAGAATGCGAGCTCTCCGACGGTCGCGCTCATTCCACAGCGCCGTTCCAGCGCCTCGAGCACCAAACATCGAGCCGTCGAGAGGTTGACAGGACGAAGTGCCTCGGCGACCTCGTTCTCGATCGAGCGATAGGCCCGGTTGGCGGCACGAGACTTGATCAGCAGCGGGTGCAGCGAGGGCGCGACTGTGGCGGTGGTCAAGATGCGCTCACCGCCTGGAGATCCAGCGCGATGTCGATGATCATGTCCTCCTGGCCGCCGACCAGCTTACGGCGTCCGACCTCGGTCAGGATGTCGCGGACGTCGATGCCGTAGCGCGCCGATGCGTTCTCGGCGTGACGCAGGAAGCTGGAGTACACACCGGCGTAGCCGAGCGTCAGTGTCTCGCGGTCGACCTGCACGGCTCGGTCCATCAGCGGGCGCACGATGTCATCGGCGGCGTCCTCGAGCGCGCCGAGATCGCAGCCGTGCTCCCAGCCCTCGAGGTTGGCGACCGCGATGAACGGTTCGATAGGGCAGTTGCCGGCGCCTGCGCCGAGACCGGCGAGCGAGGCGTCGACGCGGGTCACGCCTTCCTCGACCGCGACGACGCTGTTGGCGACCGACAGGCTGAGGTTCTGGTGCGCGTGGATGCCGATCTCGGTCGATGCATCGAGCACGCCGCGGTACGCGCGCACGCGCTCGGCGACGGCCTTCATGGTCAGGTGCCCGCCCGAGTCGGTGACGTAGACGCAGTGCGCGCCGTACGACTCCATCAGCTTGGCCTGCTCGGCGAGCTTCTCAGCGGGGGCCATGTGGCTCATCATCAGGAATCCGGAGACATCCATGCCGAGTCCACGGGCATAGTCGATGTGCTGCGCCGAGACA
>JBBSSC010000330.1:0-2761 GCA_038242465.1 Propionibacteriales bacterium
CAACCGCGAGCTCGGCCCGCGCGCCGCCGCGGACCCCGCCGAAGAGATCGAGGCGGCCATCAAGGGCGCCGACATGGTCTTCGTCACCGCCGGCGAGGGTGGTGGCACCGGAACCGGTGGCGCCCCCGTCGTGGCCCGCATCGCGCGCTCGCTCGGCGCGCTGACGATCGGCGTCGTCACGCGTCCGTTCAAGTTCGAGGGTCGCAACCGCTCGAACCAGGCCGATCACGGTATCCAGGCGCTGCGCGACGAGGTCGACACGCTGATCGTGATCCCCAACGACCGGTTGCTGTCGATCAGCGATCCCAACGTGAGCCTGCTCGACTCGTTCCGTCAGGCCGACCAGGTCCTGCACCAGGGCGTCTCGGGCATCACCGACCTCATCACGACGCCGGGCCTGATCAACCTCGACTTCGCCGACGTCAAGTCGGTCATGTCCGACGCCGGTTCTGCTTTGATGGGCATCGGTTCGGCGCGGGGAGAGCATCGCGCCGCGGTCGCGGCCGAGAGCGCGGTCTCCAGCCCGCTGCTCGAGGCATCTATCGAGGGCGCGCGTGGTGTCCTGCTGTCGATCGCTGGCGGCTCCGATCTGGGCCTGTTCGAGATCAACGAGGCGGCCGGGCTCGTCGCCGATGCGGTGCACCCGGAGGCCAACATCATCTTCGGTGCCGTTATCGACGATGCCTTGGGTGACGAAGTCCGAGTCACGGTCATCGCGGCAGGCTTCGACGGTGGCGAGCCGATGCTGCGCGACGCCACCAAGCCGGCACTGATGCGGGAGTCCGCACCTGCCGCTCCTGCTGCTCCTGCTGCGCCACCGACGGCCCAGACGTACCTGCAGCCCGATCCGCACCTCGACGGCCGCGTGCCGCGGCGCGAGGACGTCCGCCAGAATGCCGAACCGGCCGAGCCGATGCCGGCCGCGTACGGCGACGACCTTGACGTGCCCGACTTCCTCCGCTGAGTTGATCTGGCACACCGCTGAGTCCGGCCGGATCGCTTTCGCGTTCACGGACCGGACCGGCGGGGGCAGCACCGGACCGTGGTCATCGCTCAACCTCGGCACCTCCAATGGCGATGCCCCGGAGCAGGTCGAGCGCAATCTCGACGCTCTGGGCGCTGCGGTCGGCGTCGAACGGCTCGTCCGGATGACCCAGGTGCATGGCGACGAGGTGGCCTGGGCCTCTGATCTGGCTGTGGGAGAGATCCCCGTCGCTGATGCGCTGCTGACCGATCAGGCCGGTGTCGGCGTGCTCGTGCGGGTCGCCGACTGCACCCCGATCGTGCTTGCCGCACCCCGTGAGGCCATGGCCGGAGTCGTCCACTGCGGACGCGAAGGCTTGGTCAAGGGAGTCGTCGCCTCAGCCGTGCACGCATTGCGTGCGCGCGGTGCAACGACAGTGCATGCCTTCGTCGGCCCGCGAGCCTGCGGCCGTTGCTACGAGCTGCCCGCCGAGCTGGCCGATGCCGTGGCAGCGGTGGTTCCCGAGGCTCGCTCGACGACATCGTGGGGCACGCCCGCGATCGATGTCGGCGCAGGAGTGCGGGCGCAGCTCGCAGCGCTCGATGTCGAGATCGACGACCTCGGAGCGGACGAGTGCACGATCGAAGACGAGCGTTGGTTCTCGTACCGACGCCAGGGTCAGGACTCCGGCCGATTCGGCGCCGTCGCGGTGATCCGATGAACCATTCGATGAATCGGCGCGATGAGCTGTCCGCCGGTCTGGCCGAGACGGAGCAGCGCATCGCAGCGGCCTGCGCCGCTGCCGGGCGTGCACGCGACGAGATCACGCTCGTCGTCGTCACCAAGACCTATCCCGCCTCCGATGTCGATCTGTTGGCAGAGCTCGGTGTCATCGACGTGGGAGAGAATCGTCACCCCGAGGCCGGCGATAAGGCCCACGAGGTCGCGGCGCCCATGCGCTGGCATTTCCTGGGCGGCCTGCAGACCAATAAGGCGGGCGCGGTCGCGCGCTATGCCGACTTCGTCCACAGTGTCGACCGCGTCAAGCTCGTGAACTCGTTGTCGCGGGGCGCCGAAGCCGCCGGACGGACGCTGACGTGTCTCGTGCAGGTCGATTTCTCCTCGATAGATCCCGGGCGCGCAGGGGTCACGCCCGACGGTATCGGGGTGATCGCCGATGCGATCGCCACCTCGCCCGGCCTGGTTCTCGGCGGTCTGATGACCGTCGCGCCGCTCGGTGACGACCCGGCGCCGCATTTCGCGCACCTGTCCGAACTCTCGGCACGACTGCGCCACGACCACCCAGGCGCCGGTATTATTTCAGCCGGAATGAGCGGCGACTTCGAGGACGCGATCGCTGCGGGCGCGACACACCTGCGGATCGGGCGCTCGATACTCGGTGAGCGTGTCTCGACCGGGTAATCTCAGAGATGTCATTTCCGACTCGGACACACGGAGCAACCATGGCTGGCGCAATGCGTAAGGTCGGCGAGTATCTCGGCCTCGTCGAACAAGCTGACTTCGACGACGAGTTCGACGAGCTCGACACCGAGGAGCCCGCAGCCCGTCCGCCCGCCAACCGGCAGCCCGCTGTCGTGCGTCCCGCGCCGGTTGCCAACATCGACGATCGTCGTCGCCCCGAACGCCCCGAGCGTCGTGCGTCCACGCCGTCCGACCTGGCCCGCATCGAGACCGTGAAGCCGCGCACCTACAACGATGCGCGCACGGTCGGCGAGCAGTACCGCTCGGGCATCCCGGTCATCATGAACCTCTCCGAGATCGACGACGACGACGCCA
>JBBSSC010000331.1:0-2758 GCA_038242465.1 Propionibacteriales bacterium
GTCGATGGGACGCACGCGCTTGACGACCTCGCTGACCATCAGGGTGTTACCGACAGACTTCGACATCTTCGAGCCGGCCAGGTTGAGCATCGCGTTGTGCATCCAGAACCGGGCAAATGACTGACCTGCTGCGCGTGACTGGGCCAGCTCGTTCTCATGATGCGGAAAGCGCAGGTCGAGACCGCCGCCGTGAATGTCGAATTCGTGGCCGAGGTACTTGGCCGCCATAGCGGAGCACTCCAGATGCCAGCCCGGCCGTCCGCGGCCCCACGGCGTCGCCCACGAAGCAGAGCCCGGGTCGGCCTCCTTATGGCCCTTCCAGAGCGCGAAGTCACGTCCGTCGCGCTTGCCCTCGGGCGGTGCGTCCTCGGCGGGGAGCATGTCGTCGACCTTCTGGCCCGACAACTCGCCGTACGCGGGCCACGAGCGGACGTCAAAGTACACATCACCCGAGCCATCGGAGGCAGCGTAAGCATGCCCCCGTTGGATGAGCTCCTGCATCATCTCGATCATCTCGGGCACGACGCCGGTGGCGCGCGGCTCGTAGGTGGGCGGGATGCAGCCCAGCACCTCGTAGGCCGCATGCAGCGCACGCTCGTTCTCGTACGCGACCGCGAACCACGGCCGACCCTGCTCCGCACCCTTGGCCAGGATCTTGTCGTCGATGTCGGTCACGTTCGCGACGATCGACACTTCGAGGCCCGAACGTTCGAGCCAACGCCGCAAGACGTCGAACACGACTTCCTTGCGGATGTGGCCGATGTGCGGCGGCCCCTGCACCGTCAGCCCGCAGTGATAGATCGAGACCCGTCCGGGGACGAGCGGGACGAGCGCGCGGATCTGCCGGGTAGCGGTGTCATACAGGTGAAATGCCACGCGCCAACCCTATCGGTTCGAGCGGGTCCGTCCCGCGCCGTCGGCCTGAGGTCGTACGTCTCAGCAACCCCATGCGTCCCAAAGGTCACTTACCATGGTGCGATGCGCCGCTCTCTTGTTCCTTTCGTTGCCGCCGTACTGGGTCTGACCTTGCTGCCAGCGATGCCTGCCAACGCAGCCGCAGACCAGTCCTCCTTCGCCCGCTGGACGACCAGCCGCGATTTCTCACACGGCGCGTCGACGGGGCTGGCAGCCAAGACCGGACGAATGACGATCGGCACCGGCACCTCGGTGACGCGTTACAAGGACACTCGTGTCTCAGGCAAGACGAAGTCGTATGACCGCGGAACCTGGAACAGCCCCTGGCAGACAACAGGCTTCAACGCCACGACGCTGATCCCGTCGTGGAGCATCACGACTCCAGGCGGCACCTGGGCTCGCATCGACGTCCGCGTCCGCAACGGCTCGAAGGTCGGAAGCTGGGACACCGTCGCGCGCTGGGCCAGCAGCACATCGCGCGTCAAGAGCTCGTCGTACGGCTCGCAGACCGATGATCTCGCTAGGATCTCGACCGACACCGTCATCGCCAATGCAGGTCAAAGTTTCAACCAGTGGCAGGTGCGCGTCCTGCTGCACCGCCCACGCGGCAGCAAGTCGACGCCGACGCTCCACGCGGTCAATGCCATCGCGGCCGACTATCGCACCCGCACCGCCGGCACGAGCGCCACGACCATGACCGCGACGACCGAGCTGGCCGTCCCCCAGTCATCGCAGATGATCCACAAGGGCGAGTTTCCGCAATGGGGTGGCGGCGGCGAGGCTTGGTGCTCGCCGACATCGACCTCCATGGTCATGCGCTACTTCGGCCGCGGCCCCAAGAAGTCTGCCTACTCGTGGTCCCGCTACTCCCCCGCAAGCGGGAGGTACCCCCACGACTCATTCGTCGACCACGCGGCACGCGGCACCTACGACTACCAGTACAAGGGCACGGGCAACTGGCCGTTCAACACCGCCTACGCCGCCAACTACTCGCTCGACACCTTTGTCACGCGGCTCTATTCGCTGCGCGATGCCGAGGCCTATATCCAGGCCGGCATCCCGCTGGTCGCGTCCGTAGCGTTCGGGCGTGGAGGGCTCACGGGCGCGCCCATCTCGTCGACCCCCGGTCACCTGATGGTCATCCGCGGGTTCACCGCAACCGGACAGGTCATCGCGAACGATCCGGCGGGCTCGAAGAATTCCAACGTCCGACGCACGTACTCGCGCGCAGAGTTTGAGAAGGCGTGGCTGGGCGGCAGCGGTGGCGTCGTCTACGTCATCCGACCCACCAGCGTCGCCCTGCCCAACCTGGGCTGAAGCAACACCGCTCAGCCAACCTCCACATCGATGCGGTGATAGCCCGTCGCGCCGTCGGGCAGGACGTCCGCGCGCTTCTCAGTCTGCGTCGCACCTGAGCTGTCGGTCGCCCTGACCTCGATGCTGTGCTGGCCCGAATCGGCTGTCCAGTCGAGCTGCCACTGAACCCAGGTGTCGACATTCGGGACGGCCGCGAGCGTCGCCTCACGCCACTGCCCCGAGTCGACCCGCACCTCGACGCGTTCGATACCGACGTGCTGGGCCCAAGCCACTCCCGCGATCACGGTGGGCCCCGCATCGATCCCGCCGTCGCGGGGGACATCGATGCGCGACTGGGTCTTGACCGGACCGCGCTCACCCCAGCCGCGATCCGTCCAGTACGCGCTGAAGTCGGCGAATCGGGTGATCTCCCAGTCGACGACCCATTTAGTCGCCGACACATAGCCGTAGAGGCCGGGCACGACCTGACGCACCGGGAAGCCGTGCGGTATGGGCAGCGGCTCGCCGTCCATCGTCAGGGCGAGCA
>JBBSSC010000332.1:0-2752 GCA_038242465.1 Propionibacteriales bacterium
GATCGCGATCGCGGTCTTGCCGGTCTGGCGGTCGCCGATGATGAGCTGACGCTGGCCACGGCCGACCGGGATCATCGCGTCGATCGCCTTGATGCCGGTCTGCATCGGCTCGTGCACGCTCTTGCGCTGCATGACGCCCGGCGCCTGCAGTTCCAGAGCACGACGACCCTCGGAGGCGATCTCGCCGAGACCGTCGATCGGGTTGCCGAGCGGGTCGACGACGCGACCAAGGTAGCCATCGCCAACGGCGACCGAGAGGACCTCGCCAGTGCGGCGAACTTCCTGGCCTGCTTCAATCCCGGAGAAGTCGCCCATGACGACCGTTCCGATCTGGTGTTCGTCGAGGTTCAGTGCGAGGCCCTGCGTACCGTTGGCGAACGTGAGGAGCTCGTTCGCCATAACGCCGGGCAGGCCCTCGATGTGCGCGATGCCGTCGGCCGCGTCCACGACGGTGCCGACCTCGGTCGCTGCCGCGCCGGTGGGCTCGTACGCAGCGGCGAAGTCCTTCAGCGCGTCACGGATGACGTCGGGGCTGATCGATAGTTCTGCCATTGTCTTCCCTTTGTATTGAGAGAGTCTGCGCGGTTCCCCGCGCGAAGTCGTATTAGCCCGCGAGCTTCTGTCGAAGTTCGGCGAGCCGCGCGGAGATGCTGCCGTCGATGACGTCGTCGGCGATCTGCACACGCAGTCCGCCAACAACAGTGGGGTCGATAACCTCGTTGATCGAGACCTTGCCGTCGTAACGCTGTGCCAGAGAATCGCCTAGGCGAGTTCGCTGAGCAGCAGACAACGGAGTCACAGTGTGCACGGTGGCGACGATACGCCCGCCCTGGGCCGAGACGATCTTCATCGCTCGGTTCAGAAGCTGACGCACACGGCGACCTCGAGGCTGGCGCACCAGCGACGAGATGATCAGTGTGGTCGGTGCGCTGGCCTGGCCATCGAGCAGCTTGCGGGCGAGCACACCCTTTGCGGTGTCGTCGCCCAGCCGGCCGCCGAGCGCAAGCTCGAGTTCCGGATTAGCTGCGACCACGCGAAGGAAGGCGAACAGCTCCCCCTCGATTTCTGCATGGGGCTCGGCGATAGCCGCAGCGCGGATCGCGAGCTCCTCGATGCCGGCGATGAGGCCGTCGGCATTGGACCAACGCTGCGCAACAGCGACAGTGAGAAGCTGACGGGTGACGTCAGATGCACTGCCGAACACCGAAGCGACGACGTTTTCCCGCAGGCCTGCCGGAGCAGCCGGATCAGCAAGCGCGCCGCTCAGCTGCCCGGACTCGCCCACAAGACGCGCCACGGTGAAGAGCTCACCGGCCGTGTCGAGGGTGACGTCCTTCGCCTGAGCGAGGGCCGCCGTCGAGGCCGCGAGTGCCTGAGTGGTCGCGCTACCCATTACTTGGCCGCCTTGTCTGCTGCCTCGAGGTCTGCGAGGAAGCGGTCGACAACTGCGGTGGCACGAGCATCGTCAGAGAGCGTCTCGCCGACCACGCCACCGGCGAGGTCGATTGCGAGTGTGCCTACCTCGGAGCGAAGCGCGACGAGCGTCGTCTGACGCTCTGCCTCGATCTGCGCCTGAGCCGCGGAGGTAACGCGTGCGGCCTCAGCCGTCGCGGTGTCCTTCGCTTCGGCGACGATCTTCTTGCTGTCCTCGCGGGCAGCCTCACGGATCTCGCCAGCTTCGGTACGCGCTTCAGCCAGCTGACGCGTGTACTCCTCGAGTGCTGCTTCAGCCTGCTTCTGAGCCTCGTCGGCCTTGGCGATGTTGCCTTCGATCGCGGCGGACCGGTCATCGAGCATCTTGGCCACCTTCGGCAGCGCGACCTTCCACGCCACGAGCAGGATGATGACGAAGCAGACCGCGGACCAGACGATGTCGTACATCGCCGGGATAAGCGGGTTTTGCTCCGCCTCCTCGGCTGCGAGCGTGACAAGAGCGTTCAGCATCCTGTCTCCTTTACGTGTGGTGGGAGCGGATCAGTAACCGAAGAGGAATGCCACGCCGATACCGACGAAGGCGAGTGCCTCAGTGAAGGCGATACCGATCCACATGGTGCCCTGGAGCTTGCCGGACAGCTCAGGCTGGCGTGCGATGCCCTCGATCGTCTTACCGACGACGATGCCCACACCGATAGCCGGACCGATGGCTGCGAGACCGTAGCCGACGTTGGCGATCGAGCCGGTGATGTCGACGTTGATCTGGGCGAGAACAGAGATGGGATCCACTGGATCTTCCTTTCGTAGTTGGGGAGCCGAAGCGCCCCGCTAGCTATGTTTAGTGTTCTTCCGCGACTGCGAGCTGAATGTAGACCGCGGTGAGGATGGTGAAGACGTAGGCCTGGAGGAAGCCCACCAGGATTTCAAAGGCAGTGAAGGCGAAGCCGAAGGCGAGCGTTCCGGCGCCGAGCACCGTCCAGAACCCACCCATCGAGAAGATGAAGAACTGGGTCGCTGCGAAGAAGAGCACCAGCATCAGGTGGCCGACCATCATGTTCATCAGCAGTCGCAGGGTCAGCGTGACCGGGCGAACGATGAACGTTGAGATGAACTCAAGCGGCGCAACAATGATGTACAGGGCCGGCGGGACTCCGGGCGGGAAGAGCGAGTTGCGAACGAAGTTCCACGCACCCTTGCGGACACCGGCGTAGATAAACGTGAAGTACGAGATGACTGCCAGCAACAGCGGAACCGCGATGATGCTGGTTCCGGCGATGTTGAGGAACGGAATGATGCCCGTGAGGTTCATGAACAGAAC
>JBBSSC010000333.1:0-2738 GCA_038242465.1 Propionibacteriales bacterium
AGCAAAACGTGATGCCGCAGCGCGCGAAGACGTCGGGGATCCGCTCGGCCGGGACGTCGAGCCGGATGTCGAGAACCTCGAACACATCGGCCGTGCCACTGGAGCTCGATGCAGCCCGGTTGCCGTGCTTGACGACGCCGACGCCCGAGCCGGCCGCGACGACGGCGGACATCGACGAGATGTTGACGGTACGCGCGCGATCGCCGCCCGTGCCGACGATGTCGACGAAGCGGCCTGGGATCTCGAGGCGCGTGGCCCGCGCCAGCATCGCATCGGCCAGACCGCGCAGCTCCTCGGCAGTCTCACCTTTGGCACGCAGCGCCACCGCAAATCCAGCGATCTGCGAATCAGTAGCCTCTCCCGCGAGGATCTGGTCCATCGCCCACACGGTCGTGGACGCGTCGAGGTCAAGACCTGCCACGAGCGTCGTCAGGACGTCGGGCCACGTCTGTGGCATACGGCCGACCTCAGCCGGGCTGCAGCACGCCGCGGGCGAGATCGATGACGACCTCGGCCAGACGAAGCGGTTCGATGGGGTGCGGGACGACCGCCTCGGCACGCGACCACGTCGCGAGCCAAGCATCTTGCGGGCGTCCGGTCAGCACCAGGACCGGCGGTGCCTGGTAGATCTCGTCCTTGATCTGACGAGCGATGCCGAGCCCGCCTGCGGGCGTCGCCTCGCCGTCGAGGATCACGAGATCAATCGCGCCGGCATCGAGCTGCTGGAGGACGACCGGCTCGGTCGCGCACTCGACGTAATCGAAGATTGGCAGATCGGGATGAGGACGAGCCCCGAGGGCCGACAGCACAGCGGCTCGGACCTCACGGTCGTCGCTGTAGACCAGGACACGTAGGGGCTTGTGCTCGCTCACAAGTCGATCGTACATAATGAACCCGTGGCGACTACATCAGTGATACCTGCATCCCGACTTCACGGCCAAGAAGGCCGGCCTTCCATGGTCACTGTGGGGACCATCGTTTGGCTCTCCAGCGAGCTGATGTTCTTCGCGGCATTGTTCGCGGCGTACTTCACGATCCGCAATATCTCCCCCAACTTGTGGGCCCAGGAGACCGAGCTCCTCAACGTCCCCTTCGCGCTCGCGAACACCACGATCCTCGTGCTGTCGTCAGTGACCTGCCAGTTCGGCGTGTTCGCCGCTGAGCGAGGCAAGGCCGGACGCAGCGGCAAGCTCTTCCAGGTCAACCTGTGGGGCATGCGTGAGTGGTTCATCCTCACGTACCTCATGGGTGCCGTCTTCGTGGCCGGCCAGGCCACCGAGTACGCCGAGCTGGTCCGCGAGCACCTGACACTGTCGAGCTCGCCCTACGGCAGCTTGTTCTACTTAGCCACAGGCTTCCACGGCATTCACGTCATCGGCGGACTGCTCGCCTTCCTCCTTGTGATCGGCCGCACCTTTGCGGCCCGCAGGTTCACGCACGAACAGGCGATCTCTGCCATCGTCGTGTCCTACTACTGGCACTTCGTGGACATCGTGTGGGTCGGGCTTTTCGCCACGATCTACATCATCCAATAAGGCCTGCCTCACTTCAGATCTTCAGCTTGCCGAAAGGTAGGCTGGCACTACTTCCAGGAATGAGGTTTTCGGTGCGGAAACTGTCCACCAGACGCCGGCATCCACTCGCCGGTCTTGTCGTGCTCATGATGGGACTCCTCATAGCCGGGGGCCTGTCCTACGCGCTAGTGCCGAAGTCGGCCGAGGCGCAGGAGACCACGGTCAACGACGTTGAGGCTGGCCGCGCGCTGTTCCTCATCGGCTGTGCAAGCTGCCACGGCAAAAATGCCACCGGGATCGAGACCGAACGGGGCAAGAACTACGGTCCGTCACTGATCGGCGTCGGCGCCGCAGCGGTCGACTTCCAGGTCGGCACCGGACGTATGCCGATGGCGCAGACCGCGCCGCAGGCACCCCGCAAGGAGTCCGAGTACAGCGATGAAGAGACCCGTCAGCTGGCGGCCTACGTCGCCACGCTCGGCCCGGGTCCCGCGATTCCCGGTCCTGAGTACACCGATATCGACAAAGCCTCGATCGAAGACATCCGCGAGGGTGGCGAGCTCTTCCGCGCCAACTGCACTGCCTGCCACAACTCGGTCGGTGCCGGTGGCGCGATGCCCGGTGGCAAGTACGCACCGTCGCTCAAGGGCGTCAGCCCGACGCATATCGCCGCGGCGATGATCACAGGTCCGCAGCAGATGCCCGTCTTCTCTGACGAGGTCATCACCCCCGAGGACAAGCGCAACATTATTGCGTTCGTCAAGCAGGTCCAGGGCCAGCCCAACTACGGCGGAATCGGCGGTGGCGGCCTCGGCCCCGTCGTCGACGGCATGTTCGTCTGGATCCTCGGCATCGGTGGACTGGTTATCGCATCGATCTGGATCGGTGCACACGGAGCGAGAGTGAAGAAGCGATGAGCGACGAGCTGCAGTCATCCTCCGATGCCGACCTAGTTCCCGGCGCAGAACCGATTGGGGATCCGGGCCTCCCGGCGCACCAGTTGCGACCCCAGGATGTCGACGAGTCGCAGGCCAAGCGCACGGCACGTCAAATCACGTGGATGTTCCAGGTCGCCGGCCTGTTGTTCGTGGGCTTCTTCGTCGCCTACTTCGCGATAGATGCCGACGAGACCTTCCTCGGCTGGTCAGCGCAGAACTTCGCCTTCGGCATGACACTGGGTGGCGGCTTGCTGCTCATCGGAGTCGGCATCATCCAGTGGGCCAA
>JBBSSC010000334.1:0-2708 GCA_038242465.1 Propionibacteriales bacterium
CCTCCCCCGACCACCAACGGCAGAGTCACGGACGAACGACGAGTTGCACGATCGTGACGCCGGAGTGGTGGGCCTCGACAGCCACCTGGCCGGGCGTGTCGATCGTGAACGAGAACAGCTGGTCCTTGCCAGGCTTGACCTGGAAGGTGTGCTCCGGGTCGGAGTGCACATGCAGCTCCTCGTCGACGGTGCTCGTGACGCTCAGAGTGATGTTCTCGCCGATTTTCGCATTGACCCGTCCGCCTCGCGGCGTGGGCTCACGGCCGCTGTAGATCCCGATGTCGACGACGACGCCCTTGGCCCTCTCATCGACAGACTTCTCGAGCTGCTTCAGCGCCTTCTCCCTCTGTTCGGCCTGCGCCTCGGCCTGGTCGTCCAGCGTGCCGCGGTCGAATCCCTTCGATTCGTCCGTCGCGGACGGGGTAGGGGCAGGTTTAGCTGGCGGCTCCGAGTCGGACCCGCTGCACCCGGCGACCAGCAGGACGGCGGCGAACAGCACGGCGATGATCTTCATCCGTTGTCGCTTTCTTCGTGATCGGTGGTGTCGAAGACGCGCTCGATGAGCTCGCGCTCTTCTCGTTCCTCGAGGCGATCCTTGCGGGCAATGTAGAGGACGACCCCCACGACGATCACGGCCGGCACAATTGCCGGGATGGCGAGGAGAGCCACATGATGGGCCAGGACCTGCTCCCCCGCGGTCATCATGACATCAGTGTGGATGTCTCAGCATCCGCCAGCTCGGACTCGTGCTCCTCGATCTTGCGAGCGACCCGTGAGACCGCGACGCAAATGCCCAGGATGATCCCGAGGCTGCATAACAGGACGACCATGTTCGCGGCTGCCCAGATCCAGGCTGGATGATCATCTGTGCGCTCGCGCTGCAGAATGTCGATCTCGGGCACGAAGTCGCGGGTGAACGATGCCTCTGCCGGTAGCTCGGCGGCGCCGAGCGGCTCGTCATAGGGCAGGAAGATCGGCACCGCAGCGAGCGTGCGTCCGTCTTGCACGCGTAGCAGCGTCTTCCAGTTGCCACCTACAGGGACGGGCTTGGTCGACTCGTAAGTATTCTCAGCCGTTCGGCGCAGGCGGTCGGTGACGACACCTTCACCGCCACCCTGCCACGCCGTGATCTGGACCCAGGCCGGGTCGCCCGAGATGACGCCTTCGGAGATCCTGACCTGCGCCATGACCTGAGGCTCCTTGTCGGTGCCGACCTGAGTCAGCTCAAAATCGGCCGAGCCGTTGGCGGGCACGGTGGCGTGCAGCCCGTTGGCGACCGCGCCCGAGAGCACCAGCACAGACACCGCGACAATGACGCGGCCAACATTCTTGGCGGGCAGCCGGCCCTGCAGGCCGAGTGCGAACAGCGCGCCGCACAGCCCGGATGTCACTGCGACGGGGACGGCCATCGCAAGCCCCTCGACCCACATATCCTGCGTCCATGGGAAGCGAAGACCCGGTCATTCCAGATCTTTTCGATGACGAGCCCGACGGTGCCGATCAGCAGACCGCCGATCGCGCCGAACCACAGTGGGGTATGCCTCAATCTCGAGAGCGCCAGCAGCTCGATGAGCGCGGCGCTGCCAAGGTACAGCGGGAAGACGTGGTGTGCTTCGCCCATGACATCGCTGACGATGAACGAGATGATGCCGCGCATCAGCAGGAAGAACACGGCTGCGGCAATCGCGGCACCCGCCCCGAGGTACAGCCGCGCCGCGACGAGCGTGAGGCCGGCGGCGGCGACGATCATGGTCGGCGCGAACACCATGCGGAACTGCGCGATACCGAAGTCGAACTCGGCCTGGAAGACCGACAGGCCGATCAGCAAGCCGCCGAATGCCATCGACACCATGACAGTGCGCAGCCACGGTGGCACGGTCTGACCACGCAGGCGCATCGCGAGCTCGGCCTCACGGTTGAGCAAGATGATGCCCGCAGTCGACAGCCCCGCGCCGCCGATGAGCATCAGATGCGTGGGGCCCCAGAGCGTGACGTCCTGCCCGAACAGCCGGTGCCAGACATCATCCAGCGGGAAGCCGATCAGCGCATATAGGCCGCAGGCGGCAATGAAGATGCCGCTGACGGGCGCGTACCAGTTGCGGGTGATGCGCACCGCTGCGATACCCGGCTTGTCGCCGTCGCGCGGGTAGACGATCGCCGACATCCCAGCGACGAACAGGGCGAAGAGGCCGTACAGGATCAGGTAGTGCGCGGGATTCGCGAGCGGACCGGCGTCGCGACCGCGTCCGGCGTGCAGGCTGACATCCCACATGAAGCCAAGTAGCGCCACGATCAGCGAGCTGGCGACGAACATCGTCGGGATGGTCGACCACCCAGGCTCGTTGTGCTGTGCGCCGAGGCGCTTGCCCAGCGTGTCGAACCAGTCGATGCGATGCGTTCGGTGCGCCCAGGCGATGGTCAGGAGCACGACGGTCACGACCGTCGCAGCGACGGAGAGCCAGATAACCTGTGTGAGCTCGGCGCCACCGACGGGTGCCGAGACGGGATCGGCTGCAGAGATGAACATACCGGGAGTATGTCAGCGGGCATGTGACATGGCAAGTGTCAGATGCGTCCCACCCGTCGTGCACACTTGTTCGGTCGGAGCGCGCGCAAAAGGACCCGGTCCCCCGACCGGGTCCTTCTCATGCCTGATTCAGTGACCGATGACCTCGTGAGCCTCTCGGCCCTTGGGTCCGTCGACGAGC
>JBBSSC010000335.1:0-2668 GCA_038242465.1 Propionibacteriales bacterium
CGCGTCGATGATCGCCCTTCCCAGCTCACGCTCCTCGCCCTGGGCCTTCTCCGGGGCTCCGTGCAGCTCCATCACCAGCCGGTCGTCCATGAGCCGGAACACGAACCGCACGTTGCGCTCGGGGTCCTCGAGCTGGTTGACGGGGCACGACGACGCGACTGATCGGGTGGATACGGCTGGTGTAAGAATCGAGCTGTGACCACACCCAACGTTCTCGCCAGCCGCTACGCCTCTACTGAGGTGGCCCGCATCTGGTCGCCCGAGTACAAGATCGTCCTTGAGCGCCGCCTGTGGATCGCGGTGCTCCGCGCCCAGAAGGATCTCGGCATCGAGACCCCGGACGGTGTCATCGAGGCATACGAGGCGGTCATCGACCAGGTCGATCTGGCGTCGATCGCCGAGCGCGAGAAGATCACCCGCCACGACGTCAAGGCACGCATCGAGGAGTTCGCGGCGCTGGCGGGTACCGAGCACATCCACAAGGGTATGACCTCGCGCGATCTCACCGAGAACGTCGAGCAGCTGCAGATCAAGGCTTCGCTCGATGTCATGCGCAATCGCGGCATCGCGACCGCTGCACGCCTCGGCCGGCTCGCGGCGGAGCATGCCGAGCTCGTCATGGCGGGTCGCAGCCACAATGTCGCGGCGCAGGCAACGACGCTGGGGAAGCGCTTCGCGACGGTCGCCGACGAGCTACTCGTCGCGCTGGATCGCCTCGATGACCTGATAGCGCGCTATCCGCTGCGCGGTATCAAGGGTCCTGTCGGCACGGCGCAGGACCAGCTCGATCTGCTCGACGGCGATGAGGCCAAGCTCGCTGAGCTCGAGCAGCGCGTTGCCTCGCACCTCGGCTTCGACAAGGTGCTGACGAGCGTCGGCCAGGTCTACCCGCGCTCGCTCGACTACGACGTCGTCACGGCGCTGGTCCAGCTCTCGGCTGCTCCGTCCAATCTCGCAACGACGATCCGGCTCATGGCCGGCAACGAGATCGTCACGGAGGGCTTCAAGGCGGGGCAGGTCGGCTCCAGCGCGATGCCGCACAAGATGAACACGCGCTCGTGCGAGCGCGTCAACGGCCTCGCGGTCATCCTGCGCGGCTACGTCTCGATGATCGGCGAGCTCGCGGGCGATCAGTGGAACGAGGGCGATGTCTCGTGCTCGGTTGTGCGTCGGGTGGCCCTTCCGGATGCTTTCTACGCCGCTGACGGACTGTTCGAGACCTTCCTGACGGTGCTCGACGAGTTCGGCACATTCCCCGCTGTCATCCAGCGCGAGCTCGACCGTTATCTGCCCTTCCTGTCGACGACCAAGGTCCTCATGGCAGCGGTTCGCAACGGCAAGGGCCGTGAGACTGCCTATGCGGCGGTCAAGCAGCATGCGGTCGCGGTTGCGCTCGAGATGCGCGAGAAGGGCGCCGCCGAGAACGATCTGTTCGACCGGCTCGCCGCCGACGAGCGGCTCGGCCTATCTGCCGCCGATCTCGCGAGCCTCGTCGCATCGCCCATCGACTTCACGGGTGCCGCGGTCAGCCAGGTCAACGCTGTCGTGGCGCGCATCGAGAAGCTCGCCGCAGCGCATCCCGAGGCCGCGGCCTACGCTCCGGGGTCGATTCTCTAACCGGGACTTTGCGGATGCGTGACCTACGCTGGTCGCGTGTCCGTCTCCTTGCTGCCTTTGGTGCTGCTGCTGATCGGCGCATGGCTCGTGTGGTGGGGGATCAGGCGACGTAGGGCGCTCGGCCGGATGCCTGACGGGTGGCGACGGATCGCCGGCTCGGTCATCGATCTCGGCGACGGTGTCAGCACGCCGCCGCGGATCGAGTACCGCATGCCCGATGGCAGACGGCTGCGCGTGCCCGGCCCCACGGCGACGCCGTTCACTATGGGGCAGGAGGTCTCCGTCCTGGTCGACCCCGCTGATGCCACACGCGTCCGCCTCGACCTCACGGAGATCGAGGCCGTCCGAGTCGTGCGGCTGCTCATCGGCACGGGCGCGGTCCTGGTGCTGCTGGGCGCCGTAACGGCGATCGCCTTCCTCTGAACGTCCACGGCCGTTCGGGTCAGGGGAGGTCTTGTCACCCCACTCATCTAGGCTGAGTGCGTGCCACTCGACATCCCCGGAGCCACCCACCTGCACTCTGGCAAGGTCCGCGACCTGTACGAGGTGGAGTCCGGGCATCTACTGATGGTGGCGTCCGACCGCATCTCGGCCTTCGACTTCATCCTGACGCCGGGCATCCCCGACAAGGGCGAGATCCTCACCCGCATGTCGCTGTGGTGGTTCGACCAGCTCAAAGACCTCATCCCCAACCATGTCGTCTCGACGACGGTCCCCGAGCGCGTGCGTGGGCGTGCGCTGGTGGTCGAGAAGCTCGACATGTTCCCCGTCGAGTGCGTCGCTCGTGGTTATCTGACGGGCTCGGGTCTGATCGACTACCAAGAGACCGGCGAGGTGTGCGGAGTCCGGCTGCCTGTGGGCCTGGTCGATGGATCGCGGCTGCCCGAGCCGATCTTCACCCCGGCGACGAAGGCCGAGATGGGTGAGCACGACGAGAACGTCTCGTTTGAGCACATCACCGAGACGATCGGCGTCGAGAGTGCCACGGCGCTCAAAGAGCTGACTCTCACGATCTACGCGCGGGCCGAGCAGATCGCCCGTGAGCGCGGCA
>JBBSSC010000336.1:0-2666 GCA_038242465.1 Propionibacteriales bacterium
ACCTACGACGTCGAGCCACGACTGCAGGAGATGCGCCGTGTCATCCGCGAGACCCTGCCCGATGCGCAGGAGACGATCAGCTACAACATCCCGGCGTACAAGCAGCACGGTGTCGTGGTCGTGCAGTTCGCGGGATTCGGTGAGCACACCTCGCTCAACTTCTTCCCGACCGCCGGCGCCTTCGCGGCGTTCAACACTGAGCTCGCGCCGTACTCGACCAGCAAGTCGGCGATTCGATTTCCGCTCGACGCGCCGCTCCCCCTCGACCTGATCGCCAAGCTCGCGGCATTCCGTCTCGAAGAGGCGGCCGAGTTCGCCGCCCGCAAGAAATCTGGCAAGTAGCCCCGGGACTGCCCCGCAACGAAGAAATCTGGGTTTGTCCGCGTAGACACGGACGAACCCAGATTTTCTCGTCGGTCAGCCGGGCTAGCGACTGCTGGCGATGCGGTACTGGCGGATCGACAGCGGAACGAACACGACCAGGATGATGACGACCCAGATCAGCGTGTAGAGCACGGGATGCTGGATCGACCACACATCGGGCACCGGCATCGAGTCGCTCGTGTTGCCGAACAGCTCGCGCGTGGCCTGCGTGACCGCCGAGACCGGATTCCACTCGACGAACTTCTGCAGGCCGCTCGGGAACGACTCAAGCGGCACGAATGCATTCGACACGAAGGTCAGCGGCATGATGACGATGAACGAGGCATTGTTGATGACCTCGACGCTCGGCACCATCAGCCCGACCCAAGCCATGACCCAGCTGATCGCATAGGCGAACAGCAACAGGAGCAAGAATGCCAACAACGCGTCGATGATGCCCTCACGCATGCGCCAGCCGACCAGCAGGCCCGTCAGGGCCATGATGATCAGCGACAGCACGTTGTAGACGATGTCGGACGTCGTGCGGCCCACCAGCACAGCCGACCGCGACATCGGCAATGAGCGAAACCGGTCGATGATGCCCTTCTGCATGTCCTCGGCCAGCCCCGCGCCCGTGAAGGTTGCGCCGAACACAACGGTCTGGGCGAAGATGCCGCCGATCAGGAACTCGCGGTAGTTGACTCCCCCTCCCGGGTCGATCGCGCCGCCGAAGACATATGCGAACAACAGGACGAACATGATCGGCGAGATCAGGACGAAGATCAGGATCTCGGGGACGCGGATGATCTTGATCAGATTGCGCTTCGCGACGACCCATCCATCGGTCGCCTGGCGGGTCAGGGTAGTCATGGGGCCACCTCCTGTGAGTCGGTTTCGGTCTCGGTGGCGGCGTCGAAGCTCTCGGCGGCGCGGCCCGTCAGGCTCAGGAAAACATCGTCGAGCGTGGGCCGGCGCAGGCCGATGTCGAGGACGTGGATCGCCTCGGACTCGAACTCCCGCAACACCTCACGCAGCTGAGGCGCACCTCCGTCGACGGCCGCGGTTAGCTCTCGACCGTTGTCTCCTACCTGCACCTCCCCGATCGCGACCCGGGCGAGAACCCGCGCCGCCGTCTGGCGGTGCGCCGGATCCGAGAGCACAACCTCGATCCGCTCACCGCCCGTCTGTGCTTTGAGCTCATCGGCAGTTCCACGGGCGATCGCACGACCGTGGTCGATCACGACGATGTCGTCGGCCAGGAGATCGGCCTCTTCGAGGTACTGCGTCGTCAGCAGGAGTGTGGCGCCCGACGAGACGAGATCACGGATGACGCCCCACATCTGCTGGCGGCTGCGCACATCGAGGCCCGTCGTGGGCTCGTCGAGGATCAATACGGGTGGCTCGGCGACGAGCGCGCCGGCGAGGTCGAGACGACGCCGCATACCGCCCGAGTACGTCTTGGACGGACGGTCGCCCGCATCGGCCAGATCGAATCGATCGAGCAGATCTCGCGCGCGCTTGGAGGCCTGCGTTTTCGGCATCCCGTAGAGGCGTCCGACCATCTCGAGGTTCTCGTAGCCCGTGAGGTATTCGTCGACTGCGGCGTACTGACCCGACAAGCCAATCTTGGCGCGCACTCCGTTGGGATCTTTTGCCACGTCGATGCCGGCGATCTCGGCCGTGCCGCTATCGGCCTGCAGCAGCGTCGCCAGGATGCGCACCGCAGTGGTCTTGCCTGCCCCGTTTGGACCCAGCAAGCCCAGCACTTTGCCCTCAGGTACGGCGAGATCGAGACCCCCGAGGGCCGTCACATCCTTGTACTTCTTCACCAGTCCGGTCGCCCGGATCATGTCAGTCATGCGTTGATATGCCTCTCGGTATTCCTATCAGGAACATTCACGAGAGATCATGCCTCATGCCACCGACAAAATGCGAGAGCAGTTGCGCTCCTTAGTCATCTACGACTGTCGGTACGTGCTCAGGAAGTTGCCGAGACGCTGGATCGCTTCGGCGAGATCACGCGCCCACGGCAGGGTCACGATGCGCAGATGATCGTGATCAGGCCAGTTGAAGCCAGTTCCCTGTGTCAGCAGAATCTTCTCCTGCAGGAGAAGATCCAACACGAGCTGCTGATCGTCCTTGATCGGGTACACCTCAGGATCGAGCCGCGGGAAGACGTACAGCGCCCCCTTGGGCTGCACGACGCTAACGCCGGGGATCTTGCGCAGCTCGTTAACCGCGGTGTCGCGCTGCTCCAGCAGGCGTCCGCCGGGCAGGATGAGCTCCTTGATCGACTGGAAGCC
>JBBSSC010000337.1:0-2666 GCA_038242465.1 Propionibacteriales bacterium
ATCGCGCCACGAGACGATGCCCCACGGCTGAAGGTGACGCTGCATGGGCTCGGCGCCCGGTCGCGCATAGGCGAACGTCACGGGGATGCGCCGGGTGGCGGCATCCCACATCGCGTCGAAGGAGGGCTCGTCGGTGGAGAGCTTCGGCTCGGCCATCCTCAGGACACTCGTGTCGACATCGACACCGATCGCCTTGAGCTTGACCAGCGCGGTCGACGAGTCGGCGGCCAGCCCGGCATGCTCCCAGACCTGGGTCGCCAGCCCGATGACAGCGGCTTCCTCGCGAGTCAGCTCCAGATCTGGCAGCTCCGCCTCATCGCGCCGGATGCGGTACCCGGGCTCGTCGTTGAAGTACTTGTCGATCGAACCCATCTCGACAGTGATGCCGAGCTCACGCAGCTCCTCCTTGTCGCGCTCGAACTTGCGGTCGAACGCGCTAGGCGTCGACTCGCGATAGTCGGCGATCGACTCGCGGATCTGCTCCTTCGTGAGGTACTGGCGACTGACCAGCAACGCGAAGATGAGATTCATCAACCTCTCGGTCTTGCGTTCGGCCATGAGGAGAGGATGTCAGGAAGCGGACAGCAAGTCGATCGAGAAGATCAGCGTGTCGCCAGGCTTGATCTTCCCGCCCTCCTGCGGGGAGTCGCCGTACGCCGTGTCGGCGGGGCACACCAGGACGACGCGGCTGCCGATCTCCTGCCCGACGAGCAAGTCGTCCCAGCACTTGATGAGCGATCCCGAGCCAACCTGGAACGAGCGCGCCGCGCTGGTCCACGACTCGTCGAAGACGTCGCCGTCGGGGTAGACCTGGCCGACATACTGCGCCGTGAGCGTCTGCCCGGCCTCGAGCTTTGGACCGTCACCCTGGATGACGGTGTACGAGCTGGCCTTGGACTGCTTGCTCTTCGTCGAGCTCGTCTTGGTGAATCCGGAAGGATGCTTGTCAGCGTCGAGCTTGATCTTCGGCAACGACGAAGGCAGCGCCTTGGACTTGCCGGTGGCTTCGGTCGGAACCTTCGAGACGATGTCGAACAGGAAGACCATGGTGTCGTTCTTCTTGATGTCTAGCTGCTCCTGCGCCTGTCCGAAGCCATCCTTCGACGGGATCGCGACCAGCACGCGGCTGCCGATCTTCTGGTTCTCGAGGCCCTTGATGAAGCCGGGGAGGATCGACTTCTGCACCAGCGCCATTGTCATGGGCTTCTCGGTCGTGAACGAACTGTCGAACTGCTTGCCCGTGCGGCCGTTGACCGCGACGTAGTTGACCATAACCGAGTCGCCCTCGACGACCGAGTCGCCTGCGCCCTCGCTGATGACCTTGCTGGTGGTCTTGGAGACTGTGAAGCCCTTGTCGACCGACACCTTGGGGTTCTTAGCCTTGCTGACCTTGACGTCATCGAGGCTGCCTGAGCCGCCCGATCCGCCGTCGGAGTCGCTGCTGCCGCAGCCGGCGAGCAGAAGGCTTACGGCGACAGATGCCAGGAGGATGCGGCGCACAGAATCAACCTTCGAGTGGGGGGCACAGAACGCCGCCCATCGTAACCGGCAACACCAAGGCGCAGACGTCACATCCCGTCGATGAGCCTCTGCACGCGCTCGTCCTGTGAGCGGAACGGATCTTTGCACAGCACGGTGCGCTGGGCTTGGTCGTTGAGCTTGAGGTGCACCCAGTCGACCGTGAAGTCGCGGCGACGCTCCTGGGCGCGCTTGACGAAGTCGCCGCGCAGGCGGGCTCGAGTCGTCTGCGGCGGGACCGACTTGGCCGTGAAAACGTCGAGATCGGTCGTGACCCGGGCGACGGCCCCTCGCTTCTCAAGCAGGTAGAAGATGCCGCGATCGCGGCGGATGTCGTGATACGCAAGATCGAGCTGGGCGATCCGCGGATCGCCCCAACCGAGCCCGTGCGTCGTGCGGTAACGGTCGAGGAGCTTGTACTTGATAACCCAGTCGACCTCGCGTTCGACGAGCGACAGATCCTCGGACTCGACGGCCTTGAGGGTCCGCTCCCACAGGTCGAGCGCGCGGCTGATCGTCGGCGTGCGCAGCCCGTATTTGTCGACGAACTCGGCCGCCTTATTGAAGTACTCGGCCTGGATCTCCAGCGCCGAGAGCTCGCGCCCATTGGCAAGCTGCACCTTCCGGCGACCCGTCATGTCGTGCGAGATCTCACGGATCGCGCGGATCGGGTTGTCGAGCGTCATATCGCGCATCGCAACATTCGCCTCGATCATCCGCAACACCAGATCGGTCGTCGCGACCTTCAGGAGGGTCGTGGTCTCGCTCATGTTGGAGTCGCCCACGATGACGTGCAGACGACGGAAGCGTTCGGCATCGGCGTGCGGCTCGTCGCGGGTGTTGATGATGGGCCGCGACCGGGTCGTGGCGCTGGAGACGCCCTCCCAGATGTGCTCGGCGCGCTGACTAACCGAGAAGACCGTCCCTCGGGGTGTCTGCTGGATCTTGCCGGCACCGCAAATGATCTGCCGCGATACCAGGAAGGGGATCAGGACGTCAGCGAGCCGGCTGAACTCCCCTTGGCGGCTCACGAGGTAGTTCTCGTGGCAGCCGTACGAGTTGCCGGCCGAGTCGGTGTTGTTCTTGAACAGGTAGATATCGCCCTCGACGCCGTCGTCGGCGAGCCGCTTCTGAGCGTCGATCATGAG
>JBBSSC010000338.1:0-2646 GCA_038242465.1 Propionibacteriales bacterium
AAAATCACCACCTCATCGTCCGTGAGTGGGCGCGCGCCTTACCGCTCGATCAGCTCCTGGCGCAGTCGCCGCTGCCCAATCGCCGTGCCGCGACGGTCGTCGCCGAGGTCGTGGAGGCCATGGCCCATGCCCATGAGCACGGCGTCTACCACCGCCGCCTGACCCCCCGTCAGGTGCTGCTGAAGCAGTCGGGCGCGGTGCGGGTCGTCGGGCTCGGCGTCGCGACGGCGCTGGCGCCTGCCGGCCGCCAGGACACGTTATCCGACCTGCAGGCCTACGAGCAGCTCGATGTCCAGGCCATCGGCAAGCTGCTCTATGCGAGCGTCACGAGCCGCTGGCCGGGTGGCGATGTAGACGGCCTACTGGCTGCTCCCACAGAGCACGGCAGGCTACTGCGCCCCCGACAGGTCCGCGCAGGTGTCTCGCGCGATGTCGACACGACGGCCGATCGCATCCTCGGTCGTCCACCCCGGCACCACGCGACTCCTCTGCGCACTGCAGCCGATATCGCCCGGACGCTCCGACTGTCGGGCGAGGACGATGACCTGCTCGACGACCAGCCGAGCCTCGTCGGAGTGTCATCCCCCGATCTGCTGAGGCTCGACCCGGTCATCGTCCCGGACGGTCCGCCGCCAGGCCTCGAACCGGCTCGTCGGCGTCCCAAGGCGTACGAGCCCGCTCCACCCACGACCTTCGAGCGGGGCAAGCTGCGCGCACGGCGCGCTACGAAGGGTGATCGCGGGCTCGTCCTGCTCGGTGTGGTGGGGGCGCTCGTGATCCTGTCGCTCCTGGGCATCCTGGCGACCCGATCGGGTGAGCACGGCCCTGGGCCTGTCGATGAGTCGTCGCCTGTGCGCGTCCTGCCGATCCAGCGCGCGATCGACTTCGATCCTCAGGGAGACGATCGGCGCGAGAATCCCGATCAGGTGGCTTTGGCGATCGACGGTCTGCCCGACACGAGCTGGCAGACGGCGCGCTACTTAGGGTCGGCCGAGCTCGGCGGGCTCAAGGACGGCGTGGGGCTGGTACTCGATCTCGGGGGTGTGCGCGAGGTCGATTCCCTGCGCATTCGCTTCGGTGGCGCTCCCACGAGCCTGTCGATCTATGCAACGTCGGAGGCGACGACCCGCGCACCCCGCTCGCTAAAGGACGCCTATCGCGTCGCTCAACTCGATGCGGCGGGCGCAGACGCGAGCATCTCGCTGCCGTCGGGAGTCCTGAGCCGATATGTCATGGTGTGGCTGACCTCGCTGCCAGAGGTCGAACCGGGCGTCTTCCGCGGTGAGATCCGCGATGTCGTCATCCGCGGGCGTACCTAGGCCACGTCGGCGTGCCCCCCGGGAATGCCGGGCACCTAGAATTCGTTGAGACGAAGACCTCGATCAAAGGCATTTCATGAGTGACACGGTTCGCAATCTCATCATCATCGGCTCGGGCCCTTCGGGTTACACCGCGGCGATCTACGCTGCCCGCGCCAATCTGGAGCCGCTGGTGTTCGAAGGATCGGTCACCGCTGGTGGCGCCTTGATGAACACCACCGACGTTGAGAACTTTCCCGGCTACCCCGATGGCATCATGGGCCCCGAGCTCATGGACAAGCTGCGCGCGCAGGCCGAGCGGTTCGGCGCCGAGCTGATCTCCGACGATGTGACATCCGTCGATCTCACGGGCGACATCAAGACGGTCGAGCTGGCCGACGGCTCCACGTACTCCGCCAAGGCGGTCGTCCTCGCGACCGGTTCGGGGTACCGCAAGCTCGGCGTCGACGGCGAGGACCGTCTGTCGGGCCACGGTGTCAGCTGGTGCGCGACATGCGATGGCTTCTTCTTCCGCGAGCAGAACATCGTCGTCGTGGGTGGCGGAGACTCGGCCCTCGAAGAGGCGACGTTCCTGACGCGCTTTGCCTCGAAGGTGACGATCGTGCACCGCCGCGGCGAGCTGCGTGGTTCCAAGATCATGCAGGATCGCGCACTGTCCAACCCGAAGATCGAGTTCGCGTGGAACTCCGAGATTGCCGAGATCATCGGCGACGACAAGCTCGAGGCGTTGACGCTGCGCGATACCGTCACAGGCGAGACGCGGCGCCTCGACGCGACAGGCCTGTTCATCGCGATCGGACACGATCCGCGCTCTGAGCTGCTCATCGGCCAGGTCGATCTCGATGATGAAGGCTACGTCCTGGTCCAGCCCGGATCGACTGCCACAAACCTCCCCGGCGTCTTCGCATCGGGCGATCTGGTCGATCACACGTACCGTCAGGCCATCACGGCTGCCGGCACGGGTTGTGCCGCCTCGCTCGACGCCGAACGGTACCTCGCCGACCGAGAAGCTGCTGGCGAGCCGTTCCCCGCCGCGGCCCTCGTGGAATAACGCACCTCCCCCGACGTTGAACTGAACTCAGACACCAAGGAGCTACCCATGGCCGAATCAACTCTCGCTGCCGTCACCGATGCCAACTTCGACGAGCTCGTCCTCAAGGCTGAGGGCCCCGTGCTCGTCGACTTCTGGGCCAGCTGGTGTGGCCCGTGCCGTCAGCTCGCGCCCATCCTCGAGGAGATCGCCACCGAAAAGGGTGACAAGCTCACGATCCTCAAAATGGATGCTGACGCCAACCCCGTCACCCCGGCCCAGTACCGCGTGACAGGC
>JBBSSC010000339.1:0-2629 GCA_038242465.1 Propionibacteriales bacterium
GCCCGGCACTCCCGGTGACAATGTCGAAGTCGCTGCCCGGGCGGCCGTCGACCAGATTATGGGCGGGCCACCCGCACTCGTCCTCGCCGAGGCCGATCTCTGCGATGCCGAGAGCATCGGGGTGCTGGCGCGGCTTGCAAGTAAGGGCGACCTGCGGCTGATCGCGGCTTTGACCCCCGAGACGATCACCGCCCAGCAGCTGTTGCTCTCGGACGCCGAGATCATCCGCATCGCGCCACTCGACGATGAGCAGATCGCAACAATGCTGCGCGTCCGATTCGGTCTTCGCGCCCATCCGCTGCTCGTCTCGATGCTGGCGGCGTGCACGGGGGGCTCGCATGCAGCGGTGCGCGATGTCGCGGACGCCTCGATGGCTACCGGACTAATCATCAACCTCGAGGGCGTCCTGGTGCCTCATCCCGCCACGACGACCGACAACCTCGCCAGCCTCCGTCAGCCATGGAGCGCCGAGAGACTCGGTGCTGGCAAGGAGATCACGGCACTCATCCAGCTGATTGCGCTGCTCGGCGAGCTGGACACCGAAGAAGCTCAAGAGTGCGTCCCGCTCGACATCATCGATCTGGCCCTGAAGCACGGCGCGATCAGGTCGTCCAACGACTCGTTCGTCCTCGCGTCGAGGGCGGAGTCGATGCTGGTATTGCGCACCTTGGACGATCGCCGACGCGGCGACCTGTTCACCCGGTTCGTCCCGAAGATCACTCGAACGCTGACCCTGCCGGGTGTTGCCGTGCGCGCGGCCGACTGGTGGATCGCCACCCAGCACCCACTACCCGTCGATCTGGCGGTGCGGGCGGCCCGCGAGGCCAATCTGACGGGCCGCCACTACCGAGCCACGGTCTACACCGACCCTGACAACAACGATGAGCAGGCAAATATCGCGCCGCTCGAGCGTGCCTTCGCCTTCAATGAGCTCAGCGAGGACGTTAGTCTCAGCTCGGTCTTCGCCGAGCTCGATCCCGCCTCACTGACCGAGGACGAGCTGCTCGTCTATCTGCACGAGGTCGCCACGATCGAGCATCCCGCGCACCGCGAAGATCTGATCGAGCAGGCGGTCTTCGTCGCCGATCCGGATTCCCAGCGACGGAGAGTGGCGGTGCGGACGCTGGCCGAGCTGGTCAGACTCACCTTCGACACCGCCGGCGACGAAGCCATCAACCGTCTCCGGTCATTCGCCTTCTCCACCCCGCTCTCGCCGGGCAATCGAGCCGTGACATTCGCGACCCTGTCGGCCGTGCTCCGGCACTCTGGACGTCCCGTCCAAGCAGTCGAGGCCGCAGAGTTCGCCTTGAAGATCCTTGCCGAAGAAGGTGACCAGGTGAGCGCCTTCCACCTGAGCCTGGCGCGCGAGCTCAACATCATGGCCCTGATTTCAGCGCTCGACCCGGACGGTGCTGAACGCGCTATCGCGGAGTACGCCTCGGCGCCATACGCGCATCCGGGCCGCAGCGCCATGACGACGGCCCTCGAGACATCCCTGGCGATGCTGCAGGGCGATCTCGAGCGAGCGCTGGCCAGCGCCCGCCTGTGCCTGGCCAGCCTCCACCCCGACGATCCGCATCAGCTCCGTGGGTGGGTCGAGGCCATGCTGACCCAGGCTCTCGTCCTGAGTCAACGGTCCGATGAGGCCAGGTCGCTACTGTTCATGGCCGAAGGACGTCCCGTCGGCCGGCGGCAGCTCGACCTCGAACGGCGCATGATGCTGGCCTGGACGCACGACGCGTTGGCCGATCCCGAAGAGGCGCTGCGGCTGCTCGCCGACGCGACGGACGAGGCCCGCGCCCACGGACTCCGGCTCGCGCTGATCGATGCCGCCGCGCTCGGGGTCCAGATTGGCGGGCCCCCACAGCTGCCGGCGCTGTTGGGTACGGTCGACGATCTCGTCGATCCGACCGGGGTGCCGCTGATCTGGCAGACCTTCGCCCGCGGCGCTCAGACTCGAGACCTCGAGTCACTGATCGAGCTGGCGGAGCTCGCCGAGCGCTGCCGGGCCCGTCGTCTCGCCGCCGTCATCGCTCAGTACATCCTTGACATGTGGCGGCGACGCACGGATCTGGAACCCTCCACGCGCCAGCGCCTGCAGGAGCTGAGCGATCCGGCCTCGCGTCACATCTATCTGATCGGCTGAGTTCGCGGCCGATCAGATCGCGCCTGCGACCGTGCCAATCACGGAGAACAGCGCAACGATGATCGAGATCGGAACGAGCCAGAGCACGGCCATCGTGATCGTGATAGAAGTACCGAGCTTCGGCGGCCCGAAGTAGCGGGCTAGCGGAAGATCGCCTATCTCATCGATCCAGCGCCCCCTCATCTGGGTGCCCTGCCACACGCCGCGCAGCCTGCTCAGGAAGCGCCAGCCTCCCCCGCCCGCAATCTGGGTCAGGACGCCCTGAGTCTGGTCGACCTTGCCGGTCATGGCCAGCATGATGCCCAGCTCGGTCGCGAGACGCGAGGGATCCTCGACGGCCTGGAGCACCTTGTAGCGGCGGACCCAGAAGAATGCGTTGACGACCGCCATGGCGAGCCCCACGATCAGGATCAGGACCCCCACCGAACCCTCCGCGAGCAGCCCGAGCACCAGTGTCGCGGCGATGAACGGAATCGACAGCGC
>JBBSSC010000340.1:0-2604 GCA_038242465.1 Propionibacteriales bacterium
CAGCCGATCACGGCCCACGGCATCGACTGCATCACCAGCAGGACTCCGCCGACGACGCACACCGTGCGAATGCCCATCGAGAGGGCATAACGCTTCTCTCGACGCGTCCGGTCGGAGGTCTGGGACTCGGCGGCCGAGGTGATCGAGAAGACCTGCTGCTTGCGCGGTTCGCGGGGTTCGGGCACACCTCCACACTACGCCGGTATGTCGAACTCACGCGATGTGCACCGAGGTCGCTGAGCTGCACCGGATGGCAGGTCGTACGCTCGACGCATGACTGATCGCACCTATCGCATCACAGAGATCGTCGGCACGTCCCCGGACGGCATCACCGAGGCGGTTGAAAACGGAATCAAGCGCGCAAGCCAGACCCTGCGCCATCTCGATTGGTTCGAGGTCACTGGCATCCGCGGACAGGTCACGGACACCGATGTGTCGCACTACCAGGTCACGATGAAGCTCGGCTTCCGCCTCGAAGACGACGAATAAGCGGGCTCAGTCCTTCGAGCCGAACCGTCGGAGCAGTGTTGCCGTGGCTGACAGCACCACGACGACTCCGCCGTAGACGAATGTCGTCTCGGCGAGCCCGATGTGCGGGGCGGCGATGCCGGCGATCACGGCGGGGATGCCGAACGCCAGATAGCTGACGACGAAGACCGACGCGAACAGTTCGCCCCGCTCGTGGGGTGCGGCCAGGGGCGTTATCGAGCGCATGATGCCGAGGAATGACGCACCGAAGCCGATGCCTGCGACGACGGCGGCCCCGACGAATCCCCAGTACGACGCGTAACCGAGAGCGACGAGCGTCAGTGCCGTTCCGATGGCGAGCATCGACGTTCCCATGATCGTGATGCGCCTCGGAGCCTGCTTCCTGGCCAGTAAGCACGTCAAGGCGCCGACGCCTGCTAGGACTGCCACGACGAGGCCTTGCTCGACATGGTTCTCACCGCCCAGCTCCTGGGCGACCAGCGGTGCGCCGAGCGATAGGTAAAGGCCGCTCGTCGCCCATCCTGCGAACAGGGCGGGTGCGCTGCGCACGAAGGGTGTCCGAGCGGCCTGGGGGAGGCCGACGCGGGGGATGAACGAGCTAGCGAGGCCCTCGTGCCGAGGCGATGTCTCGGGCAGGAGCCACACGACGACCGCGAGAAGCACGTAGGCCGCGGTCAGCCCTCCGAAGACGACGGCAAGCGCGTCGGACACCTGGTCCAGCAGCGCTCCCGCGCCGAGCGCACCCACCGCGAGCCCGGCCAAGGGTCCGACGCTGTTGAGCGTCGCCGCGGAGCCGGGTCGTCTCGGGGGCTCGAAGTCGACGACGGCAGCCGAGAGCGAGGACATCAGCAGGCCGGCGGCGATGCCCTGCACGACGCGCGCACTGAACAGCATTGCGACGGAGTCAGCGTGCCAGAAGGCGATCATGCTGATCGCCAGCACGACGAAGCCGGCGGAGATCACGGGACGGCGGCCGATGTGATCGGACAATGAGCCACTGATCAGAAGCGTCACGAGCAAGAAGACTGCGTAGACCGCGAAGATGCCGGTCATGGTCGCCGACGAGAAACCGATCTCCGCTTGCAGTACGGGGTAGAACGGCGACGGGGCGCTGGCGCCGATCATCATGGCGAGGACCGCGGCGAGGACGAGCGCGAACCCGGACGACGAGGGCGCCCGCGCAGCGCGTTGCGTGGGTGAAGTGGCGGCGGTGACGGACATGATGACCTCGGAACAGTGTGGCTCGATGGTTTGGTTCGAAAGTAATGGAACTATTAGAGACACCGTACTGGCTTTTCGTGATTGTTCAACTATTATCGAACCATGAACTCCGTCACGGACCTGACGCATCCCGACATGAGCGAGGTCTCGCTCACGGGCATCCTGTTCGCCTTGAGCGATCCGGGCCGTCTCGAGATCGTCCGGGAGTTGGCCGACGGTCCGCTCAGCATGGCCGAGTGTGGGATGACGCATCCCGATCTGCCGAAGTCGACCAAGTCGCACCTCATGAAGGTGCTCCGTGAGGCAGGCGTCGTCCGTAACGATCCCGAGGGTCGCGGTCGTCGCTTGAGCCTGCGCAAGGACGAGCTCGACGCAGTATTCCCGGGGCTGCTGGACGCCGTGCTGAGCGCCAGGACCGTCTAGCGTCGGTCGGCTGCGTCGGCGGCCTCAACCTCTTCGCGCGTGATGCCGAGCAGGTAGATGATCGCGTCGAGATAGGGCACGTTGACGGATGTCTTGGCCTGGTCGCGGACGACGGGCTTGGCGTTGAATGCGATGCCAAGACCCGCCGCCGCCAGCATGTCGAGGTCATTGGCGCCGTCGCCGATCGCCACGGTGTTCTTGACCGGGATACGGGCCTCGGCGGCGAACTGCCGCAGCGACTCGGCCTTGCCGGCCCGATCGACGATGCGTCCGATCACGCGTCCGGTCAGGACGCCGTCGACGATCTCGAGCTCATTGGCTGCGTAGTAGTCGATGCCGAGGTCGCCGGCGATCTTCTCGATGAGCTGGGTGAAGCCGCCGCTCACGAGCGCGAACTTGTAACCCAGTCGCTTGAGCGTGCGGATCATGGTGCGGGCGCCTGGTGCGTACGTCAGCGAGTCGTAGACCGCG
>JBBSSC010000341.1:0-2599 GCA_038242465.1 Propionibacteriales bacterium
AACGGGACGTCACCGGACAGGCGACGCCCCAGGATCGGGAAGTCCTCCCTGATCCGAGCGACGTCGTAGCTGGTCGCAGCCTCGACGGAGGTCACGCCGAGGTCACAGCCTCGTTTGCGGCAGCCCCCGCGCCGGCAGGCGCATCATTGGCAGCGCGGACGTACTTGTCGTAGCCATTGGCCTCGAGCTCATCGGCCAGCTCCGGTCCGCCCTGGTCGGCAACGCGGCCGGCCACGAAGACATGCACGAAGTCGGGCTTGATGTAACGCAGGATGCGCGTGTAGTGCGTGATCAGCAAGACGCCACGGTCACCCTGATCGCTGAAGCGGTTGACGCCGTCCGAGACGACGCGCAGGGCATCGATGTCGAGGCCCGAATCGGTCTCGTCGAGCACCGCGAACTTCGGGTTGAGCAGCTCGAGCTGAGCGATCTCGTGGCGCTTCTTCTCGCCGCCGGAGAAGCCCTCGTTGACGCTGCGCTGAGCGAAGTCCTTGTCGAGCGTGACACGTTCGAGAGCTGAGTTGACGTCCTTGATCCAGGTGCGGAGCTTGGGCGCTTCGCCGTCGATGGCCGTCTTGGCGGTACGCAGGAAGTTCGCGACCGAGACGCCGGGAACCTCGACGGGGTACTGCATCGCGAGGAACAGGCCGGCGCGGGCGCGCTGGTCGACCGTCATCGACAGGATGTCGACGCCGTCGAGCGTGACGGTGCCGCTGGTGATCTGGTATTTCGGGTGTCCGGCGATGGAGTAGGCCAGCGTTGACTTGCCCGAGCCGTTGGGGCCCATGATCGCGTGGACCTCTCCGGTCTTGACGGTCAGGTTGACGCCCTTGAGGATCGCTTTCGCGCCCTCTTCGGTGTCGACCGAGACGTGCAGGTCCTTGATCTCAAGGGTTGCCATGTGGGTTCAGCTCCTGTCGGCGGAGAGGTCGATCATGACGACATCTCCCGTGATCTGGGTGGGGTAAGTAGGTACTGGCTCGGTGGCAGGCAGGTTGACCGGCTTGCCCGTGCGGACGTCGAAGCGAGATCCGTGCAACCAGCACTCGATCTCGCAGCCCTCGACATCGCCCTCCGAGAGCGGGATGGACGCGTGCGAGCACTCGTCGCGGATCGCATAGACATCGTCGCCATCGCGCACAAGAGCGATCTCCTGGCCGTCGACCTCGACAGCCAGAACACCGCCCTGCGGCACATCCGCGAGCTGCGCGGCCTCAACGAAGCTCACTGCTCCAGACGTCCCACGTGCTCGGCGAGCTCATCCTCGATCGAGGCGGTGAGCCGCTCCTGCAAGGAGGGCACGCCGATACGACGGATGATGTCGTGGAAGAAGCCGTGCACCACGAGGCGTCGGGCTTCTTCGGCGGGGATGCCACGGCTCTGCAGATAGAACAGGTGCTGGTCATCGAAGCGACCAGTCGTGGATGCGTGTCCCGCGCCCTCGATCTCGCCGGTCTCGATCTCCAGGTTGGGGACCGAATCGGCCTTGGCACCGTCGGTGAGAACGAGGTTGTCGTTGCTCTCGTACGTCAGGATGCCTTCGGCAACCTTCCGGATCAGGACGTTGCCGATCCAGACAGTGTGGGCGCCCTCGCCCTGCAGCGCGCCCTTGTACTCGACGTTGCTCTTGGTTTTGGGCGCCGTGTGATCGACGAACAGGCGGTGCTCGATGTGCTGACCCTGATCGGCGAAGTAGACGCCGAGCATCTCGACGCTGCCGCCGGTGCCGATGTAGTCGGCCGACGTGCTGGCGCGGACGACATCGCCGCCGAGCGAGACCGCGACATGCTTGAACGTTGCATCGCGGCCCACGCGAGCGTGCTGCGTCACGACGTGGACGCTGTCGTCGTTCCAGTCCTGGACCGTCACAAAGGTCAGCTCAGCGCCGTCATCGAGGACGACCTCGATATTCTCGGCCCACGTGGCCGAGCCGTTGTAGTCGACAATGACGACGGCCTTGCTGAACTTGCCGGCGCGCACGAGCAGGTGTCCGGCGCCTGCCTTCTCGATGCTGCCACCGTGCAAACGCAGCGTCGTGGGCTGCTCAACCTGGGTCTCGGCGGAGATCGTAATCTCGAAGACCGACTTCGAGGCGGCCCAGGCGCGGGCCGACACACGGTCGACCGGCACGTAGCCCGAGGCGCCGCGCGCCGAGTCGGCTGCTGGGACGGACACCGCGGTCACGCCGGGAGCGGCATCGACCTCGATTTTGAAGTCGTTACCGTCCAGCGGCGCATCCTTGTGCAGCTCGCGGAGACGCTTGAGCGGCGTGAACCGCCAGATCTCCTCGCGGCCCGTCGGCACGTCGTGATCCGCGAGGTCGAAGGACCCCTCGGGGTGCAGGTGGCTCTCAACGGGTGAGAGCTCCAGAGCTTCGGCGATGCTCATCCGACAGCACCCTCCATTTGGAGTTCGATCAGACGGTTGAGCTCGAGGGCGTACTCCATCGGCAGCTCGCGCGCGATGGGCTCGACGAAGCCGCGAACGATCATCGCCATCGCCTCGTCCTCCTCCATGCCACGTGACATGAAGTAGAAGAGCTGGTCGTCGCTGAGCTTGGAGACGGTTGCCTCGTGGCCGAGCGTCACGTCGTCCTCGC
>JBBSSC010000342.1:0-2521 GCA_038242465.1 Propionibacteriales bacterium
ATCGCGGCGCAGCAGGCCGAGCGGCGTGCGCTGACATCGGCCGATGTCTTCTACGTCGTCATGCCGATGTTCCACTCCAACGCGATCATGGCCGGCATCGCCCCGGCGCTGTGCACCGGCGGCACCATCGTCCTGCGGCGACGCTTCTCCGCATCGGGATGGCTGCCCGATGTCCGGCGCTACGGCGTCACCTTCTTCAACTACGTGGGCAAGCCGCTCAACTACGTCCTGGCCACACCCGAGCTGCCCGATGACGCGGACAACCCGCTGCGGATCGCGTTCGGCAACGAGGCATCGGACCGTGACATCGCCGCCTTCTCGCGACGGTTCGACTGCGAGGTCATCGACTCGTTCGGATCGAGCGAGGGCGAGATCCGGATCAACCGGACGTCCCAGAGCCCGTCCGGCTCGCTCGGCGTGGCGCCCGAGGGGACGCTCGTGATCGATCCGGCAACCTTGCAGGAGTGCCCAGCCGCGCTGTTCGACGAGGCCGGGGTGCTGCTGAACGCCGACGATGCCGTGGGCGAGATCGTCAACACGGTCGGAGCGGCGCTGTTCGAGGGCTACTGGAAGAATCCCGACGCCGAGGCCAAGCGTCTGCGGCACGGGTGGATCTGGTCGGGCGATCTCGCCTACCGCGACGCCGCCGGCTTCTTCTACTTCGCGGGTCGCGACGGCGACTGGCTGCGTGTCGACGGCGAGAACATCGCCACGGCCCCCGTCGAAAGGCTGCTGGCCCGCTTCTCGGCCTTCTCGGCCGCCGCGGTGCTGGCGGTCCCCGACGAGACCGTGGGCGATGCGATGCTGGCGGTGGCGGAGCTCGCCCCCGGCGAGACTTTCGACGCCGATGCCTTCGCGGCGTTCCTCGCCGAGCAGCCGGATCTCGGCACGAAGTGGGTGCCGACCTATCTGCGCCTGGTCGAGGCACTCCCCCGCACGCCCACCAGCAAGGTCGTCAAGCGTGATGTCGACACCACGGTCGGCGCCGACATCCTGAGGCGCGAGGGCAAGAGCTTCCGCTTCACCCGCTGACTCGCAGAACGTCATCCCCTGTGTGCGCATCAGCACTGTCGAGATGACGTCCCGCGAGCGGTCAGACGGGCAGCAGGGCCATTCGGTCGTGGGTCTGGAACTCCTGCTCGAGACGCATGCGCCCCTCGTCGTCCAGCAGCACGTACTCCGCCGTCCGGCCGACGCGGACGAAGACGGGATCGCCCGTGACCCAGGCGGACGCCCGCAGCGGCGCCTTGTTGACCTTGTTGCTGGCGGTCAGCGGGATCTGCTCCGTGACCCGGATGAACCGCGGCCACCACTTCGCGCCCATTTCGGGCTGAGCGTCGAGGAAGGCGCCGAACGCTACGGGATCGAAGGACGCTCCCGGGTCCAGCTCCAACGTGCACATGACCTGATCACCCGTCGTCGGATCTGGCACGGCGTACACGACGACTGACAGGACTCCCGGCGCTCGAACCATGAGCCGTTCGACGGGTGCCGAGGCAAAGTTCTCACTGTCGACGCGCAACCAGTCCGATGAACGGCCCGCGAACCAGAAGAATCCCTGCTCGTCGCGATATGCCAGATCTCCCGACCAGAAGTCACCGCCGCGGATCCGATCGGCCATCGCTTCGGGATTGCGCCAGTAGCCCTCGAAGCGCTCCGCGCCGCCGATCGCGACCAATTCGCCCACGGCTTCGGGATTGCGCAGGCGGCCGACCTCATCGAAGAGGGCGCGCGGGCACTCCTGGCCAGTGACCTCGTTCATGACCCGGACGTCGACGCCGATCGCGGCACCGAGGGCACCCGCGGGCGTCTCGGGCGTCCGGTTGATGCGGAAGACACCCTCGCTCGAGCCGAAGCCCTCCATGACCTCGCAGCCGAAGCGCTCGGAGAATCGGGCGGCGTCGACATCCGAGGCCTCCGTGCCATAGGCCAGCTCGAGGGTCGACGCGCGGTCGCGCGGGTCCTCGGGGCGGCTCAGGACGTAGGACAGAGCCCGGCCGACGTAGTTCACGAACGTCACGCCGTACCGGTGGATGTCGTCCGCGAAGGCGCTGGCGGAGAACTTGCGCGTCATCGCGACGGTCGCGCCGACCCGCATCGCGGTCGCCAGGTTGAGCATCACGGCGTTACCGTGGAACAGCGGCATGCACAGGTACGTGACGGAGTCGGGGCGCATGCCGGACCGCTCGACGAGCGTGTCGGTGAGGCGGCCGAGGCGGCCCTGCCCGACGATCACGGCCTTCGGGGCGCCCGTCGAACCGGACGAGAAGAGCAGCATCGCGATGTCATCGGATGACACGACACGAGCCGGCAGCGCGGATCCGGCGTACGGCGTCAGGAGCTCGGCATACGCGGCATAGTCGATGTTCAGGATGCGCTCGGGGGCCAGCCCGTGGGCCGCACCCTCCAAGAGATGGGCGAGCTTGTCCTCTGTGACGATCAGATCGATGTCGGCGTGGGTGATGTCGCGAGCCAGCTCGGTACCGCTGCGGCTCGCATTGATGCCGACGACGACCGCCCC
>JBBSSC010000343.1:0-2510 GCA_038242465.1 Propionibacteriales bacterium
GACGTCGTAGTCGAAGGCTTCGACCAGGAGCTCGAACTCGCGTGACATCGAGGTGCCGCTCATGAGGCGGTTATCGCAGTTGACCGTGACCCGGAAGCCGAGATCCTTGAGCTTGCCGATGGGATGGTCCGCGATCGACGTCATGCCGGTCACGGCATTGGTCTGCAAGTTCGACGACGGGCACATCTCCAGCGGGATGCGCCGGTCGCGGATGTACGCCGCGAGGTCACCAAGGATCGGGTCCTCCGGGCTGCTGAAGTCGATGTCGTCGACGATGCGGACACCGTGGCCGAGACGTTCGGCGCCGCAGCGCTGGATCGCCTGCCAGATCGACGGCAGGCCGAAGGCCTCCCCCGCGTGGATCGTGAAGTGTGCGTTCTCGCGGCGCAGGAACTCGAATGCCTCGAGGTGCAGAATGGGCGGGAAACCATCCTCAGCGCCGGCGATGTCGAAGCCGGCGACGCCCTTGTCGCGGTACTCCACGACGAGCTCTGCTATCTCCAGACCACGGTCCGCGTGACGCATCGCGGTGAGCAACTGCCCGATCTCAATGCTCGGCCCCTCCAAGGCGGCGATCTGCTTGCCCTCCTGAATGCCTGCCTGCACCGCGTCGACCGCCTCGCTCAGACTCAGCCCGGCGGACAGGTGTTGTTCAGGGGCCCAGCGGAGCTCCGCGTAGACACATCCGTCATCGGCCAGGTCGAGCACCGCCTCACGGGCGACCCGGGCGAGATCCTCGGGACGTTGCATCACCGCCACGGTGTGGACGAAGGTCTCTAGATATCGCTCGAGCGATCCGGAGTTGGATGCTTGCTCGAACCACACGCCCAGTGCCTCAGCACCCTGGACTGGTAGGTCGTGGCCGATCTCGCCGGCAATCTCAGCGACGGTCGAGGGTCTCAACCCACCGTCGAGATGTTCGTGCAGGGCGACCTTGGGGGCTAGGGCAATCTGTTCAGAAGTAGCGCTCACACGCTCATCGTGTCACGACGCCATCAGCAGCGTCACCGTCTCGGCGACGCACGCCGGCTTCTCGGCACCCTTGATCTCGATCGTGTGCTGCAAGGTCACCTGCTGACCCTTCTTGACGTCGACGACCTCGAGCATCACAACCCGGTTGCGGATCTTGGCACCGACCCGCACGGGCGACACGAAGCGCACCTTGTTGAGCCCATAGTTGACCCGCGCGAGATTGCCCGCGAAGGCAAAGACCTGGGCACCCAGGAACGGCAGCATCGACAGCGTCAGGTAGCCGTGGGCCACCGTGACGCCGAACGGTCCTTCGGCGGCCCGCTCGGGATCGACATGGATCCACTGACGGTCCCCCGTGGCATCGGCGAACATGTCGATCCGGTCCTGCGTGATGGCAATCCATTCGCTAACGCCGAGCTCTTGCCCGGCTGCCTCGGCGATCTCCAGGCTGTTGTTCAAGATGCGCATCATATGAACTTACCGAATCCGGTCGATCACCACGCTGATTGGCCGCGTTACGGACGCGCCGATGTCATATGCCCCTTCGAGAACAGCGGCCGCCCGCTCGAAACGCTCGGGTGTGTCGGTCTGGAGCGTCAGCAACGGCTGTCCCTCCGTGACGGTGTCGCCGGGCTTAGCGTGCATGATGACGCCCGCCGCGGCCTGCACCTGCTCGCCCGGGCGCGATCGCCCGGCACCGAGACGCCAGGCCGCGACACCCACGCCGTAGGCGTCGAGCCGGGTCAGCGTGCCGGATGCGGGCGCCGTCACGACATGCGTCTCGCGGGGTGTCGGCAGTGCGGCGTCGGGATCGCCGCCCTGCGCCGAGATCATCCGCTTCCACACGTCCATCGCCGCGCCGGATGCCAGCGCATCGGCCGGGTCGACATCGTCCTTACCTGCCGCCGAGAGCATCTCGCGCGCCAATGCCAGCGTCAGCTCGACGACATCGGCCGGTCCCCCGCCGGCCAGGACCTCGACCGACTCGGCAACCTCGCACGCATTGCCGGCCGTCAGACCCAGCGGCGTCGACATGTCGGTCAGCAGCGCAACGGTCTTGACGCCAGCATCATTTCCAAGCCGAACCATCGTCTCGGCCAATTCTCGAGCCTGATCTTCGCACTTCATGAACGCGCCTGAACCGACCTTGACGTCGAGCACCAGCGAACCCGTGCCCTCGGCGATCTTCTTGCTCATGATCGAGCTCGCGATGAGCGGCATGGCCTCGACCGTGCCGGTGACGTCGCGCAGGGCGTAGAGCTTCTTGTCCGCGGGGGCGAGCCCGGCGCCAGCAGCGCAGATGACAGCGCCGATCTCCTCGAGCTGCGCGATCATCTCGTCATTGGTCAGCGAGGCACGCCAGCCCGGGAGGGCCTCGAGCTTGTCGAGCGTCCCGCCGGTGTGGCCGAGGCCGCGTCCGGAGAGCTGCGGCACCGCGATGCCGCACGCAGCGACGAGGGGCGCCAGCGGCAGCGTGATCTTGTCGCCTACTCCCCCCGTCGAATGCTTGTCGGACGTCACCCACGACAGCGAGGAGA
>JBBSSC010000344.1:0-2469 GCA_038242465.1 Propionibacteriales bacterium
GCATCGACATCAGCCTCTACTACCTCCTAGCCTTTGTCGCGGGGCATGTGGTCGCGAGCATCGTCGCTCCGATCGCCATCGCAGAGTCGTGGTCCAGACGCGCTCGCGAGCCGTGGCTTACGCGCCGCAGCGCATGGGGTTTCACCGGGCTGTATGCCTTGTCGACCGTGGTCAACCACATCGGCGTCAAGGATGAGGCCGGACGCGGCTTCCAGGCCGCGCCCTTTCAGACACTGACCGCGGCTACAGCGGTCACGCTCCTAGTGGCGGTCGCGCTGCGTTGGCGGTCGAGACCGACGACGAATGCGCGCGTCCCTCCCCCGTGGATCCTGACGATGCTCGGATTCGTCGCCTATCTGCTTTATCTCCCGGCAGAAAATACGGTCTCATTCGTCACGGGCGCCTTGGTCGTGACAATAGTGATCACCGTCGTGGGCACGTGGTCGAAGAGTCGACACTGGAGTGAGCGCCACACCTTCGCCCTCGCGGCCGGCTCGATTCTCGTGGGCGTCGTGATGCCATTTTGGACCGAACCGTACGACAACACCGTCAGCGTCGATCAGGAGCTCTCATCCGACCTTGCGGCCGCAGCGATCTGCATCGCCCTCGTGGCGTCCACCGTGGCCCGCCGCCGGGCCATCCGGGTGGCCTCAGTTACCTCAGTTACATGAGGTCCTTGAGCTCCTTGGGCAGCTCGAAAGCGTCTGTGCCCTGGGCCGGGAAGCCGAAGGCATTGGCACCATCCTGCGCGGGCGCCGCGGTCGTGGCGGCGGCGCGCTTGGCCGGATTGCCCGAGACGCGCTTGCCCTTCTTCTTCTGCTGCGGCTTCTGCTTGGCACCGGCGCGCTTGCTGATACCGGGCATACCTGGCATACCAGGCATACCAGGCATTCCGCCGCCCTTGGCCATCTGCTGCATCATCTTGCGGGCATCGAAGAAGCGGTCGACGAGCTGGTTGACGTCCTTGACCTGCGTGCCCGAGCCCTTGGAGATACGCGCACGACGTGAGCCGTCGATCATCTTGGGATTGTCGCGCTCGGCCGGTGTCATGGAGCGGATGATCGCCTTGATGCGATCGACCTCGCGCTCGTCGAAGTTCGCGAGCTGCTCCTTGAACTGGCCCATGCCCGGGAGCATGCCGACGATCTTGGTCATCGAGCCCATCTTGGAGATGGCTTCCATCTGCTGCAGGAAGTCATCGAGCGTGAACGAGCCGCCCATGAGCTTCTCGGCATCCCTGGCCGCCTGCTCGGAATCGAAGGCTTTCTCGGCCTGTTCGATCAGCGTGAGCATGTCGCCCATGTCGAGGATGCGACTCGCCATGCGGTCGGGGTGGAACGCATCGAAGTCGGTGAGCTTCTCGCCCGTCGACGCGAACATGATGGGGCGGCCCGTGAGCGAGCGCACCGACAGCGCGGCACCACCGCGGGCATCACCGTCGAGCTTGGTCAACACGACACCCGTGAAGTCGACGCCCTCGAGGAAGGCCTCCGCCGTCACGACGGCATCCTGGCCGATCATCGCGTCGATGACGAACAGAACCTCGTCGGGGTTGACCGCGGCACGGATGTCGGCGGCCTGCTGCATCAGCTCGGCGTCGATGCCGAGACGTCCGGCGGTGTCGACGATGACGACGTCGTGGAGCGTGCGCTGGGCCTCAGCCAGACCTGCGGTCGCGACCTGGACCGGATCGCCAACACCGTTACCGGGCTCGGGCGCGTAGACCTTGACGCCGGCTTGCTCACCAACGACCTGCAGCTGTGTGACGGCGTTGGGACGCTGGAGATCGGCCGCGACGAGCATCGGCGACTTGCCCTGCTCCTTGAGCCACAGGCCGAGCTTGCCCGCGAGGGTCGTCTTGCCTGCACCCTGGAGGCCCGCGAGCATGATGACCGTCGGGCCGTTCTTGGCGTAGCGGATGCGGCGCGTCTCGCCACCGAGAATTGCGACGAGCTCGTCATTGACGATCTTGACGACCTGCTGGGCAGGGTTGAGCGCCTGGCTGACTTCGGCGCCCGATGCCCGTTCCTTCACGTTCGCGATGAACTCGCGGACGACCGAAACTGCAACATCGGCGTCGAGCAGCGCGATACGGATCTCGCGCGCGACGGCATCGATGTCGGCCTCGGACAGACGGCCCTTGCCACGTAGGTTCTTAAACGCTGACTGCAGGCGGTCTTGCAGGGTGTCGAACATACGGCTGTCGTCGTCCTCAGGCAGAAGGATGGGTCTGCACAACTCTAACCGAGTACCCCACCACAGCCGCGCGTCGGCGGTGCGCCAGCGTCCACCAGCTCGCGTCGGCGGTGCGCCAGCGTCCAGGCTCCGCGGGTGAATTCAAGCGGTCGATGCAACACCGGCTGGTTTGATCGGTTCTGACAGTAGCTTGTCGAGTTCTTCGGCGGGGGTTTGGAACTGGAGCCGCTTGCGTGGTCGGTTGTTGAGTTTGGTCGCGACGTGTTCGAGATA
>JBBSSC010000345.1:0-2468 GCA_038242465.1 Propionibacteriales bacterium
CCCTAGCGAGGTCAAGGCCGCGGTCACCGGGAGCGGGCGCGCAGACAAGGCGCAGGTCACCCAAATGGTCACGCGGCTGCTGCGCCTGACTGAGGCGCCCAAGCCGGCCGATGCGGCCGATGCTCTGGCCCTCGCGATCTGTCACATCTGGCGCGGTGGCGCCCAGAACCGGCTAGAAGCCGCTGTCGCGGCAGCAAAGGTGAGTGCTCGATGATCGCCCACGTCCGCGGGCCCGTAGCCGCTGTCACTCTCACATCGGCCGTCATCGACGTTGGGGGAGTCGGCATGCAGATCATGTGCGCGCCCGGCACGATTGCCACGCTGCGCCTCGGCCAAGAGGTTCAACTCTCGACGTCGATGGTCGTCAGAGAAGACTCACTGACGATCTTCGGCTTCGCGACACCCGACGAACGAGACATGTTCGAGCTCGTGCAGACCGCCAGCGGGGTGGGCCCCAAGGTCGCTCAGGCGATGCTCGCGGTCCTTGAGCCCGATCGGCTCCGGCAGGCCATCGGACAGAGCGATCTCGCAACCCTGACCTCGGTGCCCGGCATCGGTCGCAAGGGCGCCGAACGCATCGTGCTCGAGCTCAAGGGCCGCGTCGGCGTCACCACCACGATGGCGGCAGGCGCCCCTGCTTGGCGTGCCCAGGTGCACGAGGCGCTGCTAGGCCTCGGCTGGTCAGCCCGCGATGCCGACGCCGCGCTCGACGGCGTGGCCGCCGAACTGCCTGCCGGTGCCATGCCCGATGTCTCGACGATCCTGCGCGATGCGCTGCGGTCACTCGCGAGGACACGCTGATGCACGACGACGACATGGACTACTCGGAGACTTTCGAAGAGATCGTGGCCGAGGCCGGGCCAGACGACCGCGCCTTCGACGCTGCGCTGCGTCCCCGAACACTCGATGAGCTGATCGGCCAGGAGCGGGTGCGCGAGCAGCTGTCGCTCATGCTCGAGGCCGCGTTAGCGCGCGGACGCACGCCCGATCATGTACTGCTGTCCGGCCCGCCCGGCCTAGGCAAGACCACGATCGCGATGATCATCGCCTACCAGCTCACGGCACCCCTGCGCATCACGAGTGGTCCGGCGATCCAGCATGCGGGCGACCTCGCGGCCATCTTGTCGGGCATCAACGAGGGTGATGTCCTGTTCATCGACGAGATCCACCGCATGTCGAGGCCTGCCGAAGAGCTGCTCTACATGGCGATGGAAGACTTCCGGGTCGATGTCATCGTCGGCAAGGGCCCCGGAGCCACCGCGATCCCGCTCGAGATCCCGCCCTTCACGGTCGTCGGTGCCACGACGCGTGCGGGCCTGCTTCCCAGCCCGCTGCGCGACCGCTTCGGGTTCACGGCCCAGCTCGACTACTACGATCCGGCCGAGCTGCACGGCATCGTGGTGCGCTCGGCAGGCCTGCTCGGCCTCGAGGTCACCGATGAAGGCGGTCGCGAGATCGCCTCGCGCTCGCGTGGCACACCGCGCATCGCCAACCGGTTGCTTCGCCGAGTCCGCGACTTCGCGGAGGTGCGTGCCGGTGGAGTCGTCGACCACGATGTGGCCCGCGATGCCCTCGCTCTCTACGAGGTAGACGAGCTGGGCCTCGACCGGCTCGACCGTGCGGTGTTGACGGCGTTGTGCCGCAATTTTAACGGTGGCCCGGTTGGCATCGCGACGCTTGCGGTCGCAGTGGCCGAGGAGCGCGAGACGGTCGAAGAGCTGGCCGAGCCCTTCTTGGTACGGCTCGGATTCCTGGCCCGCACCCCGCGCGGACGAATCGCCACAGCTGCGGCGTGGCGCCATCTCGGGATGGCCGTCCCTGCGGGTATCGACCAGCTTCCGCTGACCGACGACCCGGCCTGATGGTCCATTTGGTGATGACCCTCACGATAGAACGGTTGCCGGGTTAAACTATCCGGCGGCCCTCAAGCGGTGCCTGCAATACCGGGCTCGCACACCTCACCATCGGAGCAAACACTGTGAACGACCTGGCGTCCATTCTTCCTCTCGTCCTCCTGGTCCTCGTGTTCATCGTCCTGGTCGTCCGTCCGGCACGCGCTCGCCGTCGCCAGTTCGAGAACCTGCAGACGCAGCTCCAGCCGGGCCAGCGGGTCATGCTCGCCAGCGGAATATACGGCGAGATCAGCACACTTGACGACGAAACGATCGAGCTGCTCATCGCCCCTGGCACCATCGTCACGGTCAACCGGCATGCCGTCTCGCGTGTTATTCCAGTTGAGCCGATCAGCGAGCCAGAAGCCGAACTGTGATGGCAAACGCCCGTCGCAGCCCCGGCATGCCGCGCCCACGGCGCACATTGTTGATCTTCCTCGCGGTGATCGCCCTGCTGTACGGCCTCGTTGCTCTGATCGATGTCACGGGCGGCAAGGGCGATAGCAATCCGTGGCACCCCAAGCTGGGTCTCGATCTAGAGGGCGGGACGCGCATCACCCTGCAGGCCAAGAGCAC
>JBBSSC010000346.1:0-2465 GCA_038242465.1 Propionibacteriales bacterium
CCGCTGGGGCGGCCCTTCGCGGCTCCATCCCGATGTTGTTCCCGTCGTACGTTGCTCTGGTCGCCGCCATCGCCGCAGCCGGCGGCATCGTCTGGCCCGGCGAGCCCTTCTCGTTCTGGGGAGTCTGCTGGCTGCTGATGCCGTTGGCCTGCGCGGCTCTCGCGCTGCGTAGCGTGACGAAGCTGCGTCTTCGGTTCGGCGCGCTGATGAAGTCGACGACGTACGCCTTCGGGGCGGCGCTGGCTGCGGGTCTCTTCGTTGCCTACCCGCTCCTGCTGCGCTGACTCGAGTCGGCCGCGCAGATGCGGCCCCGCGCGCGCGGCCCTAGCGTCGAGGGATGACCTTGAGCTACAGCAAGATGATCTCCACGGCGACCGCTGGCTACGCCGTCTTCGCCCTGGTGAAGCCTCGACATCTCGGGAGCGCCCTGACGAAAAGCCCACTCAAGCAGCCGGAGTACGACCTGGTCGCTCGCATGTTCGGCCCCCGTGATCTCGCGATCAGTGCGCTGACCCTGTTCGCGCCGTCCCACGCTGCGGCCGAACGCGCGATGATGGCGCGCGTCGCCCTAGACCTGTCGGACGCAGTGATGCTGACGCCAGAGGCGCGAAACATGGGTGGCAAGACCAAGGTGCTCGGCGCGACCCTTACCTGGGCGGGGCTGAACGTGGCCGCGATCCTGGCTGACCGCAAGGCGCGCTGACGCGTCTTCGCAGGTCACTAGGCGTCCTGTGGAGAACTCGGACCGTGTCCAGCGGACGTGTCCGCCGTCGTCCCTAGCGTCGTGAACAGGACGGCAGAGCGTCGTCCAGTTGGCAGGCTCTGGGGGTCACGATGGGTGACAGTAGGACGAACAATCGGTTCTGGCAGGTGCAGGCCGTCTTCGGATGCGAGAAGCATCCGGGGCCGGGCTTCGCATACACGATAGGGCTGGCCGATCGCGGTCTGCATGAGCTGCACATGTGGGACCGGCCCACACACGGCGACGATCCGGGCGCAGACTTCAAGCTATCGAGCGCAGATCTTGGCCATATCCTCAACGGCTTCGCCGACGAGTGGGTCGCCGGGGCTCTGCAGACCGGAGATGTCCGCGAGCTCAGCCTCGACGATGGTCTGACGACAGCGGTCGTCGGCTTCGACGAGCCGGTCCACGCGGACGATGTCGAGGCCTGGGGTGCTCGTCCGTCGATGGTCGTCCCGCTCTCATGGAGCCTGCACCGTCCTGCCCGGGGTGTGCCGGTGGAGATCATGGCCGAAGCGCGCGTTGGGTATGAGCGCGAGATCCGAGCCGTGGCCACGAGTTGCGATCCGACCGTGGATGTCAGCGGCGCTCCCTGGCCCGACAGTAAGATCAGCTTTGATGTCGACGGGCGGTACGGTCCGTTATCGGCGGTCGTGGCCGTGCACGCACGAGCCATGGCCAGCACCCTCCGAGTAGGCGTGCTCATCGAGAATGCCCTGGCTGCTGAGACAGCCATGAGTCCGACGGCGCTGTTGGGACGGATGTCGACTATGGCTCGCCTGAGCGGTCGCGACGATCAGGTGGGGCAGGTCGAGCAGCTCGCGAGCCGGGTCATGGATCGACTTGTGAAGCGAAGGGTGTGGCGCGACCAGATTGCCATCACTGCACATCAGTGCGACATGTCGATGAGTCGCGCGATGGTCGACATGCGCGATCTCGTCCTGGTCTCGATGCGGTGCACGCTGGTCGGGCTCGTGCTGGATGATCTCCTGCCCGAGCCCATGCTGTTGGCGTCGCAGGGCCCGTGGCGGGCCACACTGTCACCCTCCGGAACAGATCCTGGTCAGCAATGGCGATGCTCGGCAGAGGCCGAAGCCGTCGTGCGAAGCAGCTTCGCATCTCTCGATGCCTGCGCGATGCTCGATCTGGCCAATCTGATGTACGGCCCTGTCGGCGATCTCCTCGACGACGACCTTATGGTCATCGAGGGGCGGGCGCTGACACGCGCTCTCGCGCCTCCGCCAGTCACAGATCTGGTCAACGCGCAATTCCTCGAGACGGCCTCGTTGCCGCCTGTGCTGCGGGAGCTGTCGTTATTCGCCAGGCTGCTCGTCGCGATGGTCGATGGTGAGCTCGGCCTCGATGTCGAGCGCGTCGAAATACTCCGAAACATCCTGACAAGTCAGGTCGAAAGCGCGTGATCGGGCGAGACTTCGGTCCTATGACCGCGTCTGATCGGCAATTTCGAGTTGTCGCCACCTCATCCGAGCAATTGTGCTTAGCATCGTCAATATGACAGGCTTCAAACCTCCCCCGCCTCATGACGCCGAGCTGATGATCCGCGAGTTCATCGCGGACGAGGGCGCGGCGATGTCGCCCGAGACAGCCCAGCGCTACGAAGTTGTCGTCGACGCGCTGTTCGAATTTCTCGATGTCGTCGACGTCTCGCGCCGCTTGGGCCCCGAGCTCGCCAGCCATCTGCAAGCGGAGCGCAAGAGGCAGG
>JBBSSC010000347.1:0-2463 GCA_038242465.1 Propionibacteriales bacterium
ATGCGGTCGAGCGCGCACTGCACAGCCTCACCAAGAACCAGCGCGATGTCGTGGTCCTGCGCTACTTCGTGCAGCTCACGGAGGCGCAGACCGCGAGTGCCCTCGGCATCCCGCCCGGCACCGTCAAGAGCCGCTTGTCGCGATCGCTCGCCCAGCTGGCCGAATCGACCCACCTGTCCGAACTGTCCCGGGAGCTGTGATGACCGACCTCGAAAGACTGTGGGACCACCTGCCGTCGGGCCAACCGCCCGTCGACGACATCCTTCGTGCCGGACGCCGGGAGGCCAAGGCCCGGCGCCAGCGGCTCGTGGGGCGTCCGCTCATGGCGACCGGTGCCCTGGCCGCGCTCTTCGCGACCTTCGTCGCAGGCACCCACGTCGGTGAGACCGACGGACCCGGCGGGGCCTCACGTGTCGATGCGCGTCCTGCCGCCTTCCAGGCCGATCTCGACCCGGCCGCCTCATGTGACGAGCTGCTGGCCTCGTACCGCGACCGCGGGCTCGCGCAGGTGACGGCGTGGGGCTGGGGCGGCGTCGTCGGCCTGGCCACTCTCGACCGCACGATGGGCGAGGAGTCCGGTTTCAGGGCCAATCTGAGCGGCAAGGCGTCCCTGTCACAGACTGCGAGCGCGACCGGCACCAACGTCCAGGAGTCCGGCGTCGACGAGCCCGACACCGTGAAAACCGATGGTCGCCGCATCGTGCGGGTGCGCGGCAACGAGCTGATCGTCCATGACGCGTCCGGCGAGCAGATGCGCAAGGTCTCCACGACGCATCTACCGAAGATCGACGATGCCGAGATCCTGCTCGATGGCGACACCGTCGTCGCGATCGGCGCCGATCGGGTCAGCACCCGTGACCAGCTGAGCGGGCAGCGCCGCGGCAGCCGTGTCCTCACGATCTCGTTGAAGCAGGACAAGGACCCGTCGATCACCTCCGACGTCACCTACTCCTCGCGCGTGCTCTCGGTGCGCCAGCACGGCTCGGTCGTGCGCCTCGTGCTCGCGAACGGACTGCCCGACCTCGCCTTCACGCATCCGCAGGGCAGGAGGCTCAGCAGCCACGACGCCCTGACCGCCAACCGGCTCGCGGTCTCCGCGTCGACGATCGACGACTGGCTGCCGACGTACGACTCCGGCAATGGCCCGCGGCGACTAGTCGACTGCACGAATGTCGCAATCCCACCCGACGAGCTCGGCCTCGACACCGTCAGTGTGGTCGGCCTCGATACCGCAGACGCAACCGATCCACATGCCATCGCGATAGCTGGTGCCACCACGATCGCGTACGAGTCCGCTGACAGGCTGTACCTCGCGACCGGCGGATCCTGGTGGGGATGCGCGACGTGCGACAGCGTCATGCTCAACGGCTCCCCCGGTGACACCGGGGGCACAAGCCATGTCTTCGAGTTCGATCTCGACGGGGTCGATGCCCGTCACATCGCCTCTGGTGAGATCGAGGGCATGATCGCCGACCGTTGGTCGATCGACGAAGCCGATGGCGTGCTGCGCGTCGCGGTCGGACCGTCGTCGGAGACGGGCCAGTTCAACTCGATCGTGACGCTGCGCCGCAATGGCACCAAGCTCTCGGAGATCGGGCGCATCGACGGCCTCGGCCCGAACGAACAAATCAAGAGCGTCCGCTGGTTCGACGATCTCGCGATCGTCGTGACGTTCCGACAGGTCGATCCGCTCTACACCGTCGACCTGTCCGACACATCCGCGCCGAGGTTGGTCGGCAAGCTCAAGATCCCCGGCTACAGCGAGTACTTGCATCCGCTCGGCGATGACGAGCTGCTCGGGATCGGTTACGACGGACGTGGGCGCAACGCCCAGATCGCGGTGTTCGACATCACCGATCTAGCGAACGTCCGGCGCGAAGCGATCGTGACCTTTCCACGCACGCAATCGCTCGCGGCCCTCGATCCGCGGGCCTTCACCTGGCTGCCCGACCGCGACACCGCGCTGACTGTGGTCCAGAAGAACCGAGAGGTCTCGATCGTGACCGTCACGGTGCACGACGGCCAGCTGACCAGCGTCCTGACGCCGGTCGAGTACGGCACGGATGCCAGGTTCGTGCGCACGATCGAGCTGTCAGACGGACGCGTGGGCCTGGTCACGGGCAAGGACGTCCGCTTCTTCGATCTCCCCTAGGACGCCCGCACGCAGTGACCGCTGGTCACTTGGGCAACGCACCGCCCTGGCTGCGCGAGGTACCCCATGCGCCGGGCTGGCCATCGACCTGGGCGGCGGCGGCGAGCACCGTGACGACCCGGCCGGATGCCGTGTCGGTGACATCGACCGTCGAGACCGATGAGGCGAAGTCGCTGTCACGGACGGCCTTGACGGCTCCCCCGTCGGTGCTGGACGACGACGGTCCAGCCACGACAACACCCTTGCCCATGCTGTGGACGGCTCCCGCGAGGGCCGCGATGACGGTGCTCTGGTCGGCTGCGCCCGCGCGC
>JBBSSC010000348.1:0-2419 GCA_038242465.1 Propionibacteriales bacterium
CTCGAAGTAGCCGATCAACAGACCGTCGGGACGCAGGAACAGCGAGTAGTTATGCCAACCCGTATCGGCCAGCGCTTGCAGCATGTCGGGCCAGACTTCCGCGTGCCGAAGCTTGTACTCCTCGATCCGGTCGGGCTTGACCTGGAGCTGGAAACAGACGCGCCGCATCGATCGGACCTTTCGATCAGTAGGAGGGGTGCCCGGCCGGCTGCTCATCGCCGGCCGGGCGTCAACGGTTTCGACTCAGAAGTCGAAGTCGCCGATGTTGTCCTTGGTGAACTCGAACGGATCACCGAGAAGCACCGTGTTCTTGGCACCGACCGTGTAGTCGCCCAGCTTGCCCGCGGTGAACTTGTCGCCTTCCTTGCCCGTGATGTCGCCCTTGATCAGAGCGTCGGCGGCGAAGGCTGCGAGGTAGCCGAGATCTTCGGGATTCCACAGCGCGAAGCCGTCAACCGTGCCGTCCTCGACGTACGCGCGCATCTGGTTCGGAGTACCGAGTCCCGTGACCTTGACCTTGCCCTTGAAGTCCGAGTCGGACACGTAGCGCGCCGCAGCGGCTATGCCGACCGTGGTCGGCGCGACGATGCCCTTGAGGTTCGGGTATTTCTGCAGCAGGGCCGATGTCTTGTCGAACGATGCCTGGTCGTCATCGTTGCCGTACACAGTGTCGACGAGCTTGATGTTGGGGTGATTGGCCTTGAGATCTGCCTTCATGAGCTCGATCCACGTGTTCTGATTGGTCGCATTGGCTGCGGCCGAGAGGATCGCGATATCGCCCGCGTCGCCGATCTGCTTGGCGATCATGTCGACCTGCACCTTGGCGATGCCTTCGGGGCTGGCCTGGTTGATGAACAGATCGCGGAACTCGGCATCGGTGTCGGAGTCGAATGTCACGACCTTGGTGCCAGCGTCGCGTGCCTCGTTGAGGGCGTCGCCGATGGCCTTGGGATCGTTCGCCGAGACCACGAGCGCGCCCACACCCTGCTGCGCAGCCGTGTTGATGAACGGGACCTGGGCGTCCGGTGTGGCTTCCTGCGGGCCGACCTCTGAGAACTTGCCACCGAACTCCTTGACAGCGGCCTTGCCACCCTTGGAGCTGGTGTCGAAGTATGGATTGCCGAGGTTCTTGGGCAGGAAGGTCACGGATGCCTTCGAGCCGTCGCTTCCGGATCCACCTCCGCTACCCTCGCTGTCCGAGTCGCCACCGCAGGCCGACAGGACGAGTGCAGCGCTGACGGCGAGTGCCGCCAGGACGCTCGCCTTCTTGTGGCTGTGCTTCATGAGTTGTTCCCTTCGTGGTTTGCTGACGCCTGCTGGCGTTCAGGAGAGCTGGAGACAGCCCTCTTCTTCATCCCTGCCGTCGCCCGAGCCAGAAGTGACAGGAAGCTGGTGGACATCACCGAGATCACGAGGAGCAATCCGATGATGATGTTGATGATGTTCGCCGTGACGTCCTCGAGGCGCAGAGCGCTTGAGATGACGCCAATCAGCAACACCCCGGCGATGACGCCGTGCAGTGCACCGCGTCCGCCGAAGATTGACACGCCGCCGAGCAGCACGGCCGCGATGACCTGCAGCTCCATGCCCGTCGCGTTGTCGCCGCGCGAGCTGCCGTAACGGAGCGTGAAGTACAGGCCCGCGAACGCCGACACCGTGCCAGCCATGACGAACAGCAGGAATTTGGTGCGTGCGACGTTGACGCCCGAGAAGTGCGCGGCCTCGTCGTTGAGCCCGATGTCGAAGACACCGCGACCGAAGGACGTGAAGTGCAGGAGGAGCACGAAGGCGATCGCGAGCACGATGAACGGGATCATGATGACGGGATAGCTGCTGTCGCCAATCTTGTCCTTGGCGAGGTCGGTCCACTTCTCCGGGAAGTCGGTCACCGCGGTGGTGCCGAGCAGACCGACCGCGAGTCCGCGGTACAGCGCGAGCGTTCCGATGGTCACGGCGAGCGAGGGCAGACCGACGTACGCGATGAGAAAGCCGTTGAAAGCTCCGCACAGCACACCGACGGCGATCGCGATCAACGCGGCCATCGGGATCGACATCCCGCCCTGGTGGAGATCGCCCATCACGACGCTGCTGAGCCCCACGACGCTGGCGACCGACAAGTCGATCTCGCCCGTGATGATGATCAGCGTCATCGGCAGTGCGATCAGGAGCAGCGGTGCCACGTCGAGCAGCAGGTAGTAGATCGTGAGTGGGCCGTCGAATGCCGGCACCTCGCTGCGCGAGTAGAAGAAAACGATCAGCAGCAGCGCGATGACCGCGAACTCGCGGGTCAGCAGCACGCGCTTCCACAGGGGAGCCGCATATGACGCGTACGTCCGAACCGCCGTCGTGCGCGGGATCTCAGTGGTGGTCATGATGCGTCCCTCGCTTCGATGAGCTTGCGTGATCGTCTGATCGAGAG
>JBBSSC010000349.1:0-2418 GCA_038242465.1 Propionibacteriales bacterium
CGCAGCAGGCTGTCGGTGCCGCCGTACAGGCTGGCGGACGCGACGATGTGGTCGCCCGCTTCGGCGACGTTGGTGAGCGCGCCGGTCGTAGCGGCCTGGCCGGATGCGAACAGGAGCGCGCCGATACCGCCCTCGAGGGCCGCGAGGCGCTCCTCGACTGTCCCCTGCGTCGGGTTCATGATGCGCGTGTAGATATTGCCCGGCTCTGCGAGGCTGAAGAGGTCGGCGGCGTGCTGCGTGTCGCGGAACTGGTACGAGGTCGTCTGGTAGATCGGCAGCGCGCGGGCGCCGGTCGTCGGGTCAGGAACCTGACCAGCATGGATCTGCTTGGTCTCGAATGACCAGTTGTCGCTCATGGTGTCTCCTGAGTTTCAAAGAAGGGGGGTGACTTCGAGCCTGACATCGTCTCGCCAGATGACAAGTGCGTCTCAGCATGCGGTCAAAGACCAGGATACCGAGCCGGGCTACGGACGTGAAGGCCCGGGCAGGCCCGGGCAGGCCCGGCATCAGGGTTGGAAGACCAGGCAGGTTGAGGTTGCTGTGGCGAGGAGGCGGCCGTTGGCGTCCTTGATGTCGGCCTCGACGAAGGCGGCTCGTGATCCGGGCTTCGTCACGCGGCCCGTGGCGACGACTCGGCCCGTATCGGTCGTGATGCCACGTAAGAAGCTGACGTTGAGATCGAGTGACGTGTACGCGGTGCCTGCGGGCAGCGTCGTCTGCACGGCGCATCCGCACACCGAGTCGAGCAGCGTCGCGAAGAATCCGCCGTGCACCGACCCGATCGGGTTGTAGTGCGACTCGTCGGGCGTGGCGGCCATGATCGCGATACCCGGGCTCGCCTCGATCATCTCGAGGTTGATGTGGCTGGCGATGGGCGGCGCCGGGATCGAGCCGTCGATCATCGCGCGGAGGTAGTCCAGGCCGCTCATCGTGAGTGCCTGCGCCGCCTGCGGGCGGGGATCCACCCACGAGATGGTCTTGGTCTGTTGCGTCAGCTCGGTCATGGCTTGCCCTTCTCTTCCGGATCGGAGCAGCGTAACATCTGAGTCTGTAATCAAGACTCAGAGGTGATTGGCATGACCTGGTCCGACTACAGCTCGGATGATTGCTCGATCGCGCGGACCGCGCAGATCCTCGGCGATCGATGGGCCGTGCTCGTCGTCCGTGACCTGTTCAACGGGGTGCGCCGTTTCGATGAGCTGCAACGCCATCTCGGCATCGCGCGCGATGTGCTGACCAAGCGCCTTGCGTTGCTGGTCGACGAGGGGCTGGTCGAAAAGCGACCGGTCAAGGTCGAGGGGGAGCGCGCGCGCCACGAGTACGTGCTGACCGAACCCGGGCGGGAGCTGCGAACGATGCTCATCGCGATCATGGACTGGGGCGATCGATATCGCGCCGGAGCGGACGGTCCGCCGGTGCAGATCCGTCACCGCGAGTGCGGAGCGCCCGTCCATGCCCGTCTGATGTGCACCGATGGACATGAGATCGCGCCGGAGACCCGCACCGAGCTGGTCGTCATGGCGGGCGCGCGTTTCCGAGGCTGACGTGTCCGTCGGTGGGTGGATACTCGTCGAAGCGACGCAGCCAGGCCGCGACGAGCGGTGCGGTTCCGAGCAAGACTAGCGCGTGAGGTCAGGCGTACGTGTAGTCCGCGAGGGGGAAGGAGCCGGCCTCGCGGAATGCGTTGATCGTCGAGGTGGGGCGCAGCAGCGTCGCCTCGCCGTGCTGGTTGAAGTAGTAGCTGCGGGATGTCGCGCAGTTGCCGTTGATGAAGACCGAGTCCTGCAGTTTTGCGGTCATCCGATCGAGGAACGCAGTGTTGGCACGCTCCGTGACCTCGAAGACGCGCGCTCCCCGCCGCTCGACCTCACCCAGCAGGCGGGCCATGTGCCGCATCTGCGACTCGATCGTCGTGAAGTACGACAATCCGGAGTACGAGTAGGGGCTGTTCAGGGAGATGAAATTCGGGAAGCCGGGCACCGCGACACCCTCATAGGCCTGGAACCGGTGCTGGCGCCAGAACTTGCCGAGATCCAGGCCATCGCGCCCGATGATCTCGAACGCCGGGAAGTTGGTGTCCCACAGGTTGAAGCCCGTCGCGAGGACGAGGGTGTCGATCTCGGTCCGCCGGCCGTCGCTCGTCACGATCGCATCGGGCTCGATGCGATCGATCGGCGTGGTCTCGAGGTGCACGTTCGGGCGGTTGAACGTAGGGAAGTAGGTGTTCGAGAACGTGGGACGCTTGCAGCCGAATGAGTAGTCGGGCGTCAGCTTCTCGCGGGTCGCGGGATCGTCGACCTGCTTGCGAAGGTGCCGCAGCGCCAGCTTTTCGACGCCGCGATTGAGGAACTTGGCCTGCCGGTAGCGCAGGACGCCGCTGACCCTGATGGCCTCGAGGATGCCCGAGCCGGTGGCCCG
>JBBSSC010000350.1:0-2404 GCA_038242465.1 Propionibacteriales bacterium
GACAGGCGGCATCTGCAAGGGGCTGCTGCGTCCGGAGTTTCTCCTCGAGGTGTTCCCGACGGCCGTGTACCCCGAAGACAAGGCAGTCCAGGCATGAGCCTGGTCACCGATGAGGTGCGAGCGCTGGTCGGCACGACCCAGGTCTACACCGCTCCGGAGCCTTTCGGGGGGGCGTCGGGCCGCTACTTCGCGCTGGCGATCGGCGATGACAACCCGATCTACAGCGATCCCGAGTTCGCTCGGGCCCAGGGGTTGCAGGGCGTCACGGCCCCGCTGACCCTCATCACCGAGACCAATCAGTACGCCAATCTGCCGATGCCGGCCGATGGCTACGCGGGTCACTCGTGGAATCTCGACATCCCCGGCACACGTCAGGTACGCGGCGGGAACACGTACACGTTCGAGCGCCGCCTGCGGCCCGAAGACATCGTCACGGCGACGTGGGAGATCCACGACCTCACCGAGAAGAAGACCGGCAAGGGAGCGGACATGTTGATCGTCCACTCGCGCGCCACGTACACCAACCAGGACGACGAGCTGCTCGCCGTCAACGAGGAGACCATCATCTTCGTCAGCATCGGAGCCGTGTCATGAGCTCGGCCAACCAGGCATTGACCGTGGGTCAGGCACTGCCCACGATCGAGCGCACCATCACGCTGCCCGACATGATCGCGTATGCGGGTGCGACGTGGGATTGGTACGGACTGCACTACGACCCGGCCTTCGTCGAGGCCGCGAAGGTGCCCGCGCCGGTCGTCGACGGCCAGGTATTCGGCGCGTACTTCGTGGAGCTGTGCCAGGACGCCTTCGGGCCACAGTCATTCGTCCGCGAGCTGTCGTTCACGTTTCGCAACCTGATGTTCGCCGGCGAGACTGTGCGCGTCGAGGGCACGGTCACTGAGCTTGACGATGACCGCGCAATCGTCGAGATGACCGCGACGATCCTGGCGTCCGACTTCGGCCCCGAGCGGCCAGCCGCCAAGCCCGCGCGCGCTGTCGTCCTGCTCGGTGCGCCCGATGGGCCCGGTGCACGATGACGCAGCGCTCGGCAAGTGCACGGGTCGCAATCGTCGGCGCCGCTGAGTCCGATCTCGGCGTGACCGACAAATCGATCCTGACCCTGCAGACGCAGGCCGTGACGCGGGCCCTGGCCGATGCCGGATTGACACTGGCCGATGTCGACGGCATCGCGACGACGGGCATCTCGCGGTTCTCCGCTACGCAGCTGGCCGACTACTTCGCGATCGAGCCGACGTGGACCGATTCGACCTTCGCGGGGGGCTCGGCCTACGAGATGATGGTCGCCCGCGCCGCGCAGGCGATCGACGCCGGCCAGGCCACGACGATCGTGATCAGTTTTGCCTCCAACCAGCGCTCCGCGCGCTCGCGCAAGCTCGGCGGGGTGCACGAGCCGCATATTCCCGAGGCGCAGTTCGAAGAACCGTACGACATGCTCTTCCCCGCGTCGTACTACGCGATGGCCGCGCAACAGTACTTCCACAAGTTCGGCGGCACACATGACCAGCTCGCCGAGGTCGCGGTAGCGGCCCGGGAATGGGCGTTGCTCAATCCGAAGGCGTTCCGTTACGGCAAGGGATCGATTACGGCCGCCGACGTCACGGGCTCGACGATGCTATCGAGCCCCCTCACTGTCGGCGACTGCTGCCTCGTCACCGACGGCGGAGGTGCGATCGTGCTGACTTCCCTGGAGCGTGCCCGTGATCTGCAGAAGTTGCCCGTCGAAGTGCTGGGCTACGGCGAGCGCACGACCAACACATCTTTCACGGCGGTCGACGATCTGACGGCGACCGGTGCGATCGGCTCGGGTCGCGATGCCTTCGCCCGCGCCGGCATCGCTCCGGCCGATGTTGACGTCTTGCAGGTCTACGACTCGTTCACGATCACCGCGGCACTCAGCGTCGAGGCGCTGGGCTTCTGCGGTCGGGGCGAGGTGCTGGACTTCATCGCCGATGGAACCATCCGGCCCGGGGGAGCGCTGCCGCTCAACACCTCAGGCGGCGGTCTCTCGTACTGCCATCCCGGCCAGTTCGGCATCCTACTGCTGGTCGAAGCTGTCCGTCAGCTGCGTGGCGAGTCTGGAGACCGCCAGGTCGCCGGAGCGCGCACGGCGGTCGCGCATGGCACCGGCGGCATCCTGTCCACGCATGCGACCGTCGTCCTGGGAGTCGATCGATGAGCCTTCCCGATGTTCCTCCCGCCGACGATGTCACGAGCCCGTGGTGGGACGCGACGCGTGAGCACCAGCTGATGGTCCAGATCTGTACGCAGTGCGATCACGTTCAGCATCCGCCCCGCGCGGTTTGCACGGCGTGCTCGTCGATGGATCACCTTGTGCTGCGGGATGCAGCCGGCACAGGCGTCGTCGATTCATACACCGTGATCC
>JBBSSC010000351.1:0-2397 GCA_038242465.1 Propionibacteriales bacterium
CCGAGGGCGAGTACGCCGAGTGCCTGATCAAGGCGCGTCCGCTGATCGAGGCGATCGGCGGGACGCTCGACCTGGTGGCCACGCCGACGGTCCGCGAGCACGCGCGTGCGCCGCATGAATCCGCGCACGGATCGGCCGTCGACGAGACACGAGGCATCTACGACACGCTCCTGGTCGACGATCGTCACGTCGTTGATCTCGATGCGCATCTGGCCAGGCTCGACGCCAGCGTGCGCGCGGTCTACGGCACGACGATCCGCGCGGGCCTCGACGAAGCGGTCGTGCACCGCGCGGCAGGTCTGGCCGGACGTCATCGGCTACGGATCGACGCCGTGCCGATGGGAGCCGATGTCTCCGTCGCGTTGTCCACTCGGCCGCTCGACGATGCCGGCGGCACCTGGACGCTGACCCCGCGCGCGATGCCGGGCGGATTCGGCCAGCACAAGTGGGCTGACCGACGTGCGCTGACGCATGACGGCCCCTTCGACCGCGATCTGCTGCTGATCGCCGAAGACGGCTCGGTGCTCGAGACATCCCGCGCCAATATCTTTGTAGTCCACGACGATGCAGTCCTGACTCCGCCCACCGACGGGCGCATCCTGCCGGGCACGGCCCGCGCGCGCGTCGTCGAGATCCTGCGCGATGCCGGTGTGCCGGTCTTCCAGCGCCGGCTCACGACGGCCGATCTGGCCTTGGCCACCGAGATCTTCGTGACCAATGCCCTGCGCGGTGTCGTGCCGGTCGTCGGGTGCGATGGCGTCGGCGAGTGGACCGTCGGACGCACGACATCCTGGCTCCGTGACGAGCTCCGACGCGCCTGGGCAGCGGGGGGCGGTGCGCCAGCGTCCATGCTGCGGCCCGATGTGGACGCCAGCGCACCGCCCACGCGGGCCAGGGTTCTGTTCATCGACAATTACGACTCATTCGTCTACAACCTCGTCCAGTACGCGGGGGAGCTCGGCGCGGTAGCCGAGGTCGTCCGCAATGACGCGGTTACCGTCGATCAGCTCGTCGCGGCGCGCGGACGCGGCGAATTCACGCACCTGATCGTTTCGCCAGGGCCAGGTGCCCCGGCCGAGGCAGGCATCAGCGCCGAAGCGATCCGCCGACTCGGACCGACGACTCCGACTCTCGGAGTGTGTCTGGGCCATCAGGTCATCGGCGAGGTCTACGGGGCCACAGTCGTACGCGCACCGGAGATCGTCCACGGCAAGCCATCGCTGATCCACCACGATGGGCGCGGCATCTACGCGGGCCTGCCCACGCCGCTGGTCTGTGCGCGCTATCACTCGCTCGTGATCGATCCGACGACCCTGCCCGACGAGCTCGAGACGACCGCCCACACGGCGTCCGGCATCGTGATGGGAGTGCGTCACCGTGTCCATCCCGTCGAGGGAGTCCAGATGCATCCCGAGTCGATTCTCACCTCGCGCGGCCACGACATGCTGCAGACGTTCCTCGCGCAGTCGACAGGATAGGTTGAGCCCTGTGTATGACGGCGTAATTCAAGATCTGATCGATGAACTGGGGCAGTTGCCGGGCATCGGCCCCAAGAGTGCGCAACGCATTGCGTTCCACTTGCTCGACGCCGACCCCGAGGACGTCCGTCGGTTTGCCGCGACGCTCGTCGAGGTGAAGGCGAAGGTCCACTTCTGTTCGACGTGCGGCAATGTCACGGTCGACACCGAGTGCCGCATCTGTGCTGATCCCCGCCGCGACCCTAGTGTCCTGTGCGTTGTCGAGGAGTCCAAGGATGTCGTCGCGATCGAGCGTACCCGCGAGTTCCGGGGTCGGTATCACGTGCTGGGCGGAGCGATCTCACCGATCGCGGGCATCGGCCCCGATCAGCTCCGCATCAAAGAACTGCTGGGACGCCTGCAGGACAATGCCGTAACCGAGGTCATCATCGCGACCGATCCGAACCTCGAGGGCGAGGCGACCGCGACATATCTGATCCGGATGCTCTCGCCGTATGGCCTGCGCGTCAGCAAGCTGGCCAGCGGTCTTCCTGTCGGCGGAGACCTCGAGTACGCCGATGAGCTCACGCTCGGGCGCGCATTCGAGGGTCGTACGACGATCGGCTGATCCGACCGCACCGGGTCGTGGGTAGACTGCACAGCGCGCAGCGTCGCGCGTCCGTACGTCTACTGCAGGTAGGACAGAACCGTGGGCATTGTCGTCCAGAAGTACGGCGGCTCCTCGGTTGCCGACGCCACCAGCGTCAAGAGGGTCGCCCAGCGAATCGTCGCGACCAAGAAGGCAGGTCACGACGTCGTCGTCGTGGTCTCCGCCATGGGAGATATGACCGATGAGTTGATCGATCTCGCCAATCAGGTGTCGCCGCTGCCTCCGGGCCGCGAGCTCGACATGCTGCTGACTGCGGGTGAACGCATCAGC
>JBBSSC010000352.1:0-2373 GCA_038242465.1 Propionibacteriales bacterium
ATCGGCAGGATCACCGACCCCGTCAGCAAGAACAGCGTGACGAGCGTCAGGACGCTCAGGATGCCGAGCGCGAGCGGGATATTGGACGCGATCGAGGCGACCTGGTCGACCTGCTCGGCACTTGCACCGCCGACGAGGGCGGGCCCGGGCGCGTCGACGTCGCGGATCTCACCGACCAGATCGAGTGTCTGCTCATCCAGAGCCGCTGCCGACGGGACCACATCGAGCTGCCAGGTATCGCTGCCGTGGAACCTGGGCTCGGAGACCTCTGCGGCGCCGGGCAGCGAGCCGAGCTCGTCCGCATATGACGCGATCTGGTCGGCAGCAGTCTCCGGAGCCGTCACCGCGATGACAACCGGCGATGACTCGGCGCCGGTGAACTCGCTTCGGAGGGTCTGGTCGACAGTCTTGGACGATGAGCCGTCCGGCAAGATCGTGGCGTCGACGCCCGTGAACTTGACGCCCAAGAACGGGGCCCCGAGGGCCAGCAGCACGGCTGCTCCCGCGAGTGCCGTGCCGACCGGGAACCGCATCACGAACTTAGAGAGCCGATACCAGAATCCACGCACCTCGGCCCTCGCCTCCGCCAGTTGCGCCCGCTGCCAGCGCTTGGGCGCGAGGGCGTTGACCCGATGCTCGAGCACCGCGAACAGCGCAGGCAAGACGATTAACGACACCGCAGCAGCCGCGAGCGCGACGATCGTGACACCGACGCCCATGGAGTACAGGAATCGCAGCGGGAACACCAGCAGTGCCAGGCCTGCGCCTGCGACCGTGATGGCTGAGAAGGCCACGGTGCGTCCTGCCGTAGCTACGGTGCGACGGATTGCCTCAGCTCCCGGCCCGACACGTTCGAGCTCCTCGCGGTAGCGCGAGACCATGAACAGCGAGTAGTCGATTGCGAGGCCGAGGCCGAGCCCCGTGATGAGGTTGAGCGCGAAGATCGAGATGTCGACGATCTCGTTGATGCCGCGCAGGATCAGCAGTGACGTGACGATCGTGAGCCCGCCGACGAGTAGTGGCAGCAGGGCGGCGACCGCCGAGCGGAACACCAGCAGCGACACGATGAACAGCAGTGGGAAGGCGATGAGCTCCGCCTTGATCAGATCGCTCTCGACGTTCTCGTTGACCTCTTGAAAGGCTGGCCCGCCGCCGCCCACCTGCACGCCGTCGATCCTCCCCAGCTCGTCGCGCAGGTGCTCCGTCGTGGTGTCGCTGTCGGCGCCGGCGCGGTAGATCGCGGCGAAGTACGTCTGCGAACCGTCCTTGGAGATGAACTGCGGGCCCATCTTCAGTCCGCCGACGACCTGGGCGACGGATGGCTCCCGCTTGAAGATCTCGACGATTTGGTCGATCGCGGTTTGATTGCCCACGTCGACGAGGGCGACGACGGTGGGTGCGGCGTCCTGACCGCTGGCCTTCTCGATCTGCATGATCGCCTGCGCGCTGGCGGCGCCTGTGTCGGAAAACGAGTCGTTGTCGGCGTTGAGCAGGCCCGCGACGGGGCCGCCAAGGATACCGGCCAGGATGAAGAACAGGACCGTGACGCCGAGGACGCGTCTGGGTCGCGTGGTGGCCAGACGCGAGAGGGCTGCGAACATCAGTACTCCTTGGCTACGGCGAGGGGGTCGCCGAAGAGCTCGGTCAGGTTCAGGGAGGCCAGGACGGTCAGCAGCATCCCGTGCCCCATGAAGTTTCGAATCTCGTCGGCATTCGCTCCGCTCAAGGCGGCGATGTCCTGCCAGATCTCGCGGTACGTCCGCTGCGCGACCTCTTGGATCGCCGGATCGGACCCAGCCGCCCAGGTGTGTAGCTGGCAGCGCAGCGAGTTGACGTCATCGTTCACGAATCCGATGTAAGCCAGCGCCATGGCCTCCAGCGGCGACGCGTCGGGATCGCGCTGTTCGACGGCTTCGCGGAAGGACTCGCGCAGACGCAAGGTGTGCATCTCGATAGCTGCAACGATCAGATCGTTCTTGGTCCCGAACAGGCGGAAGATGTACGGCTGCGAGACGCCCGCGCGCTTGGCGATGGCCTCGACGGATGTCTCGTGCATGCCTGCTCGGCCGTATTCTTCCATCGCTGCTTCGAGGATCAGCACCTTGCGCTCGGCGGACTTCATCCGCTTTCCCGTGACCATGGAGACAAGTTAGTGATGACTCACAAACTCTGTCAAGGGTTTAGGCAGGGGGAATGAATATCCAGGGTTCGACTGGGATCGCAGCGATGTCGAAGGAGGAGAGGAGATCGCGAGGGCTCTCGCCTGTCAGGCCGAGCGACTCCGCTATCACGGCGAACCCATCGATGCCGAGCTGTGTCAGGTCGGTCAACGTCACGGCGCCATCGCGCTTGGCGAGGCGTTGGCGTTCGGCA
>JBBSSC010000353.1:0-2365 GCA_038242465.1 Propionibacteriales bacterium
GCTCGCCAAGCTTGAGGCCGTCTCCGATGTTGTCCTTCGCCTTCCGGTCAAAATGGCAGTCGAGCGGGCCATCGTCGTCGGACTGCCTCCCGCGAACGTGCGTGAGGCTCTGACCTGGCTCAATGCGCAGTACTGCCTCGGTATCGACATGAGTAAGGTCGACGACGCAGCGCTCGCTCAGACTGCAGTGGTAGCACTCAAGCAGAAGGGTGGACTGCATCAACCGTGGGTCGACGCTTTGCTGTCGTCGGCCGCGCCGCCGGTCGCCGTTAGCGTGCTAGACGCGATTGTTGCCACGGCACCGACCGGCGGTGGGATCGTCGATATCCCCGAGCCTGCCGCGCCATGACCTATTCGCCTGCCGAGGAACAGAGACAGGTCATCGATGCGACTGATCCAGTTCTGGTCGTACTCGGTGGTGCTGGCACCGGCAAGACCACGACAGCTGCCGTCGCGGCACGAGCGCATCTGGAGCGTCGAGACGCCGAGCGAAAACTCGACGCCCGACTTTCGTTGCGGATGCCGAGGACGGGTCCGATCGACCGCGTGCTCTTCTTGTCCTTCTCGCGCTCGTCGGTCGCAAGAATTGCGGACCGCAGTAGGACGATCCTGGGGCCGTACCGTGAGCGGGTCGAAATCACGACGTTCCACGCTTTGGCGTGGCGCATAATCAAACGCTTCGGCGCGGTCGTCGACCTGGCCGAGCCCTACTTGCTCACCAGGGCTCAGGCGATGCTCTTTCCGTCGACGGACGCCCTGCAATACAAGCACCTTGTTCCGCAGGCGAGAGAGATACTGGACACTCCCGCGGTGCGCGACCATCTCCAGGCGCGCTGGTCACTCATCATCTGCGACGAGTTTCAAGACACAGACGACGGGCAGTACGACCTTGTCGAACACATCCGCGGGGACGCACGGCTGATCTTTCTCGGCGATCCCAATCAGTGCATTTACGCCAACCTGCCAGACGCCGTCGGCGTGACGCCTGAGCGACTCGAACAGGCTTTAGTCTTGCCAGGCGCGCGCAAGATCGAGTTGCCCGAGGCATCTTTTCGCGATCCCAGCGGGGTCATCCCTGCTGTCGCTGCCGCGATCCGGCATCGGGAGTTCCACGGCGAAGCCGTCACGGCAGCGATCGATTGCGGTAGGTTGATCGTCTCCTGGGACGCGGACCCCAGTCAGGAGGCGGCGACTGTCGCCGTCGCCGTCAATGCGCTTCGGTCAGAAGGCCACAGTGTCGCAGTGTTCAGCCACCATAACGACGCCCTGGCCAGGCTGTCCGACGAACTCATCGAGCACGATGTCGTCCACGAAATTGTGGGTCTTTCAGAGAGCCTCAGCAGCGCGCTGGACGTACAGGTCGTGATGGCCCAGTACGGCAGCGGGTTCGTTGAGTGGAGTGTCGTTCTTCAATATCTGGCGATCTTTGTGACCAGCTCGATACGTGGAAAGCCCGCTCCTGACCTCGCTTATCAGATCCTCGGCGTACACAAAGGTAGCGAACTCCTCGATCAACGGCTTGCCGATCTGCAGGCTCGGCTCGATGGGGCCAATCCAGCAGGGGCCCTTGTGATCGCTGCAGCAGCGCACGCGGACATCGGACTTCCGAACAAGTCGACGGCTTGGGTACGCGCGGCCACAATGTTGGAACCCATGCTGGCCGTCGCCCAGCGAACACCCCGTGGAGAGCGATCACGATCAGACGCGGAGGTAGTGGCCTTACTGGACCGGGCGGTCGAAGAGCGTCGTGTGACGCTATTGACCGACGAGACCACCGACAGTGAAGCGGTAATACAGCTCATGAATTTGCACCAGACGAAGGGGCGAGAGGCGGACGCAACCGTCGTGGTGCTGCGCGCGAAAGATTTTTTCGGGCCAGACAAACACGAGCCCTTCGAAGAGGGCAGTCGACTGCTGTATGTCGTGTTCAGCCGGGCACGACAGCGGATCGTCGTCCTCATCTTCGGAACCGACCTCAAGGAGCTCGTTGCCCCACTGGCCTCCCTCACGGCGGCAAGCTGAGGCGCCGCGATGGATACAGAACACGAGCGATCAGGCGGGCCGTAACGGCCGACTCGCTGGCATGCGTCGGCCCTGAACTGGTCACAGGCTCTACGCTCAGGGTCACCTAGTGGAGGTTGACGAGTGGCCGACGGCAGCAGCATCGAGTGGACCGAAGCGACCTGGAACCCCACGACCGGATGCGATCGAGTCTCCCAGGGCTGCGATCACTGCTACGCCCTGACGCTCGCCAAGCGGCTCAAGGCCATGGGCGCCCCGAAGTATCAGCAGGACGGCGATCCCCGGACCTCGGGGCCCGGTTTTGGTGTGGCTGTTCACCCGAGCGCGCTGCAGCTGCCGTACC
>JBBSSC010000354.1:0-2358 GCA_038242465.1 Propionibacteriales bacterium
CCTACAACCCGGTGGGTCGTGTCTTCACCCGCGAGGAGCTCGCGGCGCTGAGTCTCGTGGTCGAGGCGCATGGCGCGCGGGTCGTGTCGGACGAGATCCACGCGCAGCTGGTCTACGCCGATCGCAGCCACGTGCCGTACGCGACGGTCTCGCCGGCTGCAGCGGAGCACACCATCACCCTCGTGTCGGCCACCAAGGCGTGGAATCTGGCGGGGCTTAATTGCGCCCAGGTGATCTGCTCGAATGAGGCTGATCAGCGCCAGTGGCAAGAGCTCTCGATGATGAAGACCCACGGCGCATCGTCGCTGGGCATCCGCGCAAGCATCGCGGCCTACCGCTCAGGCGGGCCATGGCTCGACGAGGTCGTCGGCTACCTCGACAAAAACCGTCATCTGCTCGCTGATCTCGTCGCGGAGCAGCTGCCCGGCGTCCGCTACGTCGAGCCGGAGGCCACGTATTTCGGCTGGCTCGACTTCACCGACTTGGAGCTCGATGTCGAGCCAGCCGACTTCTTTCTCGAGCATGCGCGAGTGGCGCTGAGCTCCGGCGTCTCGTTCGGCCCGAACGGTCGAGGTCATGCACGGATGAACTTCGCGACGTCCCGCTCCTTCGTCGAGCAGGCTGTCACGTCGATGGCCGCCGCGTTGGCGCGACGATAGCTCCCGATCCGCCCCAGATTCACCAACTAGAAGGAGAACGCCCATGTGGGTCGTCAACATGAGAATGATCAGCAACAAGCCGATGGATGAACTCGACACGCTGTCGCGCGCCGGCTTCGCAAAGTTCAAAGCACTGCCCGGACTGCTGCAGAAGCACTACATCCTCAACCACGCGACGGGCGAGGTGGGTGGCGTCTACCTATTCGAGACGCAGGAAGCGGCTGAGACCTACGTCGCAGGCCCCATCGTGGCCAGCGTCAAGGAGCGTTTCGGTATCGACGGAGACGTGACGATCGAGGTCGCCGAGATTCTCTACAGCCTAAACGACTGACGTCACGGGCGGCGATGCGTCCGGGCATATCGCGGATGCATCGCCACCGACAGCCTTTGCTCTGGTGACGCCTGTGAGCGTCACCGCGATTCGGAGAGAGACAGCAATGACCTTCAACCTCGCCACGATTCTGCGTGAATCGCGCCGGCGCAATCCCGATAAGCCCCTCGTCGTGCTCGGCGACTCGGCGATCTCGTATGCCGATGTCGACGATGTCTCCGACCGGGTCGCCGCGGGTCTGCTCGCTGCTGGCCTGACGTGTGGCGACCGCGTGGCGCTGCAGCTGCCCACTCAGCCCGAATTTCTGTTCGCGTACTTCGGGATGCTGAAGGCAGGCATCGTCACGGTGCCGATGAATCCGCTCCTCAAGCCCGCCGAGGTCGCGTATCAGCTGCGCGATAGTGGCGCTTCGATGCTCATCACGATGGGCGCGCTCGCCGCGCAGGGGATCGAGGCGGTATCGCGGGTCCATGACATGCCGATCTATTCGGTCGGGCCGGTCACGACGGACGAGCGACCGGGCGGCATCCTCGACTTCGCCGAGCTCACGGCGTCGCCGGCCGATTTCGAGATCTGCGCGACGCGGGAAGAGGACACCGCGGTCCTGCTCTACACCAGCGGAACGACCGGCAGGCCGAAGGGCGCTGAGCTGACCCACTTTCAGCTGTACATGAACTGCACCGTGAGCGGCGAGCTCATCGGATACGGCGCGGGCGATGTCACCCTTGCCGCGCTGCCCCTGTTCCACGTCTTCGGGCTGTCGAGCGTGCTCAACGCCGCTGTGCGATACGGCGCGACGATCGCGCTGGTGCCCCGGTTCGAGATGGAGGCCGTGCTGACGACTATCGAAAAGTGCAAGGTCACGATCATGCCCGGCGTTCCCACGATGTTCGCGGGGCTCCTGCACTGGGACACGAGCGGCCATGACATCTCGTCGCTGAAGGTCGGCGCCTCTGGCGGCGCGGCGATGCCCGGCGAGCTGCTGCGCGGCGTCGAGGCGAAGATCCCGAGCATGGTGATTCTGGAGGGCTATGGACTGTCGGAGTGCGCGAGCGTGGCCACGTTCAACGTCAGCTCCGAGCAGCGAAAGGTGCAATCGATCGGACTGCCCATCTGGGGTGTCGAGATGCGCATCGTCGACAAGCAGGGGGACGTCCTCGAGGCCGGCGCGGACAATATCGGCGAGATCCAGATGTCCGGGCACAACATCATGAAGGGCTATTTCAACAAGCCTGAGGAGACCGCCGATGTGCTGCGCGATGGCTGGCTCGCCACGGGCGATCTGGGTTATCGGGACGACGAGGGCTACTACTTCCTCGTCGACCGTGCCAAGGACCTCGTCGTCCGAGGCGGCTACAACGTCTACCC
>JBBSSC010000355.1:0-2326 GCA_038242465.1 Propionibacteriales bacterium
AGTACGAGCTGGGGGTCTTCGACTCCCGGCAGCCCGATCAGTACCGCGAGCGCGTCCGCCCGCAGCAACTCGACCGCTGACCACCTCACGACATGTTGGAGGACCACGAGGTGTGGACCCGAGTTCATAACCGAAGAAACGCGAAGCAAGATCGCCGCGCACGCCGCGAAGTTCCGGCAGGTCACGCGGAGCCCGTTCGGCCCCGATGACGAGGTCGGCATGCTCAACCTGCTCTCCCCCACGGCAGCACGAGACGTCATGCGCCGGGCCGACGGCGGCGCCGCGATCGATCTGTCGGTCGACATGTTCATGGGCATGCCCTCGTGGGTCAAGGCCGGCGATCCCGCTTTCCAGCAGTGGATGACGCACACTCCTCGCGGCACCGTGCTCGACGACCTCACAGGCGCAGGTGACCAGAACGAGCTCGTGAGCTACTCGGGTGATGCGGTGTCGATGTACACCCACACCGGAACCCATATCGACACGCTCAACCACTTCGGCTACAACGGCCAGATCTGGAATGGCTTCAACGAGCGCCAGCACCTGAGCTCACGACACTGGACCAAGTGCGGCGCCGATAAGATCCCTCCGATCATCGGTCGCGGTGTGCTGTTCGACGTCGCCGCGCTGCACGGCGTCGACATGTTGCCCGACAACTACGGCATCACGGGCGTCGATCTGCAGGCCTCCTTGGACCGTCAGGGCGTGGCCTTCCATCCCGGCGACATCGCGCTGGTCAACACCGGACGGATGTCGCAGTGGCCCGATCCGGCCAAATACATCGACAACAGTCCCGGACTGAACCTCGACGGCGCGCAGTACCTGGCACGCGCCGGCGCATCGGTGATAGGCGCGGACAACTCCGCACTCGAGCAGATGCCCGCCCAGGACGATGAGAACTGGCAGGTCGTGCACACGTACCTCCTGGGCGAGGCCGGCGTTCCGATCATGGAGCTCGTCGACTGCCAGCAGCTCGCCGCCGACAAGTTGTACGAGTTCGCCTTCGTGGGCGCTTGCCTGAAGATCCGCGGGGCGACGGGCGCCCCGATGCGTCCGCTCGCGATGCCGCTCATCGGCTGACCCACCACATTCTGACCTTTTCCACTGAACAAAGGCACAACCACGATGTCTGACGAAGAATTCACCTCGGCGATCGACCGTAGTCGCACCAACTACGGCGACGACGGCTTCAGCACGTTCCTGCGCCGCGCCTTCCTGGCGTCCAGCGGCTACGACGACGTAGACCTGGATCGCCCCATCATCGGCATCGCCGTGACCTCATCGCAGTACAACACGTGCCATCGCGATATGCCTGCCCTACTCGAAGCCGTCCGCCGAGGCGTGCTCGAGGCCGGCGGTCTGCCGATGGACTTCCCGACGATCTCGCTCGGCGAGATCCTCACGTCGCCGACCACGATGCTCTACCGCAACCTTATGGCGATGGATACCGAGGAAATGGTCCGCGGCCTTCCGATGGACGCCGCAATCCTGCTGGGTGGCTGCGACAAGACGGTTCCGGCTCAGCTCATGGCAGCGGCATCGTCCGACAAGCCCGTGATCCTCGAGGTCGTCGGCCCCATGATGACCGGAAGCTGGCGCGGAGAGCGTCTGGGCGCGTGCACCGACTGCCGTCGTCTGTGGGGAAACCACCGCGGTGGCGACCTTTCGACCGACCAGATCACCGAGGCCCGCAGCGAGCTCGTTACGACGGCTGGCACGTGCGCGGTCATGGGCACCGCCTCCACCATGGCTTGTATGACCGAGGCCCTCGGCATGATGCTGCCCGGTGGTGCGACTCCCCCGGCCTCGACGGGTGAGCGTCTGCGCCACGGCGTGGCCACGGGCCGCCGTGCGGTCGAGCTGGCCCGCAGCGGTCAGCTGCCCCGCGGGATCCTGACGCGCGAGGCATTCGACAACGCGATCAAGGTGCTTGCCGCGCTCGGTGGATCGACCAATGCACTGGTCCACATGGTCGCGATCGCCCGCCGCGCCGGGGTCGACGTCAAGCTGAGCGACTTCGACACCATCGCCAAGGACGTGCCGCTCATGGTCGACCTGAAGCCGTCCGGCAAGTTCTACATGGAGGATCTGCACCGCTCCGGCGGCCTGCCGACCCTGTTGAAGGAGCTGAGCCCCCACCTCGACACGAGCACCGTCGGTGTCACGGGCAAGCCCCTCTCCGCACACCTCGACGATCTGCACCCCCTCGAGGACTGGCAGAGCATCGTCAAGCCGCTGTCTGATCCGCTTGGCAAGCCCGGCGCCCTGGCTGTCATCCGTGGCTCGCTGGCACCCAACGGCGCGGTGATCAAGACCTCGGCTGCCG
>JBBSSC010000356.1:0-2310 GCA_038242465.1 Propionibacteriales bacterium
AGATCGGCGAAACCGATCGTCATGGTTGTCGTCAGCAGCTCTTCATCGGCCGCACCGAGGGCTTCCATGCGTGTGGCCGCAGCCGCGAGATGGCGGTGCCAGGCGTAGATCATAAGGTGTTCGAAGTCCGGCGCGGCGGTGCGTGCTAACTCGATCGCGGCCTCGAGCCGAGTGCCCACCTTACCGGCACGGACGTCCCTCTCGACCTGCTCGACGAGCGTGGAGATCTGCCAATCGGCGAGCCGCGCCATCGTGGTGCCCAGGGCACGCGTCATTCGAAAGACCGTCTCGCGGTCCATCCGACCCTCAGTAAGGGCTTTGCCCACCGTGGCGACTGCCTCAACATCGGCGGCACCATAGGCGATGCTCTCGCCCGTTGCCGGGAAACCGAGCGCACGCCAGAGACGCTGTCCGTCTTCGAGCTCCAGGCCGCCCAGCTCGGCGACCTCGGCGCTCGTGAAGGTGAGATCCCCGCCGAGGATCAGGCTGGCGAGGGTCTCGCGCATCTCAGACCGACTCATCGTTCCTCTGACTGTCGTGCATCTGGAAGACAAGGTTCGTCACCGTGCGGTGGAAGGCCTCGACCCGCGGGATATCCTTGAGCTGCAGTCCGGCCTGCTCGCTGGCGTCGTGGATGATCAACGTGCCGCAGCCGAGGATGCGGTCGTTGAGGTTCTTCTCGAACGCGACATCGTTGACGCGACTCAGCGGGATGACCCGGCCCGTGCGGGTCAGGATGCCCTTCTGCTCGACGATGCGCTTGTTGGTCAGCGTGTATGTCCACAGGTACCAATGCAGGAATGGCAGGACCGATCCCCAGACCACCAGGATCGCGGCGAGAGCGACGATGACCCAGCCGGCCTTGCCATCACCCTTGTCACCGATCGATGCGATCAGGAAGCCGGCCGCGACACACACCACCAGAAGGATCACGAAGGGCAGGAACAGCTTCTTGATGTGGGTGCGGGTCGTATCGACGGTCTGCTCCCCGTCGATCATCAACTTGCGCAAGCTCATCACTTCACCCCCGTCGAAAAAACACTGCACGGCGATGAAGTGATGCTCTGTGCCTGATGATTCACTCGCTGGCGCTGGCTCATAGACCGAATCTTGTCACGTCGCGGGACGCACGTGCGTGACGTCTCCCGCGCTGATGGCCCGCCCGTCGACGAGCAGGCGGCCCAGATCGTCGATGCCGGTGGCCTGGCCCACCAGGATCTCGTCCTGCGGGAGCATGACCTTGACCTGGGATCCGATCGTGACGCAGCGGCGGATGTAGGAATCACGGATGCCTCCGGCCGGATCGCCGCCCGACGCCGACCAGGCCCGGTAGAGCGCTTCGAGGTTGCGCAGCAGCGACCGGATGACGATCGTGCGGTCGGTCTCGGTGGCTCCCTCGAGCGCGAGGGAGGTCGCGGTCGGGACGGGCAGCTCGTCGCGGCGCAGCGTGACGTTGAGGCCGACGCCGATGACCGCCGCCGCACCCTGAGGCGTCTCGACCCGCTCGAGCAGGATGCCGGCGAGCTTGCGTCCGTCGACCAGGACGTCATTGGGCCACTTGAGCCCCGATGCGACACCGCACTCGTGGACCGTCGCGTCGACCGCGAGACCCACCAGCAGCGGCAGCCATACCCAGCGCGCGGCAGGAATGGCATCGGGTCGCAGCAGCACCGAGACGATTGCGCCCGAGCCCGCCGGCGAGCTCCATACCCGTTCGAGCCGGCCTCGCCCGGCCGTCTGCTGATCCGTCAGGTGGACGATTCCTTCAGGCGCTCCCGAGCGAGCAGCCGCGGCAACATCTGCATTGGTGCTGCCGGTCTCGGAGGTCACCACAACATCGCTCCAGAAGCGGCCCGAACCGGAAAGTGCCGAGCGCAGTGCCACGGCGTCCAGGGGCGGTCTGTCGAGGTCGCGGTAAGACATGAGAACAGCCTCACATATCCCTGACGGCGCATGGTCGTTACGCTGACCCCCGTGACTGAACACGAGATCGTAGTGAAGCCAGAGCTGCACACCACTGCCGGTAAGCTCGCCGACTACATCGAGCGGCGTGACACCGCGCTCGTCGAGATGGCTGCCCGGGCACACGAGAAGCAGAGCGCGCGCGGGCGCCAGAGTGCCCGCGACCGCATCGATCAGCTCCTCGACGAGGGCTCGTTCGTCGAGCTCGACGCATTGGCCAGGCACCGCTCCACCGAGTTCGGCCTGGAGAAGAACCGGCCGCTCGGCGACGGCGTCATCACGGGCTACGGCACAATCGACGGTCGACAGGTCTGCGTGTTCAGCCAGGACTTCAGCGTCTTCGGCGGC
>JBBSSC010000357.1:0-2296 GCA_038242465.1 Propionibacteriales bacterium
AAGATCTATTGGGGCGCGATGTCGATGGACCGGATGCGGGACGGCCTTCGTGCGCTGCGTGCGGCCGGCGACTCCACGACGTTCGAGGGTATGGACCCCGACAAGCTGCCGCCGTTCGCGATCGAGGACGACTATCTTGACGCCATGATCGAGGGCCCCGAGTACATCTCGGCGAAGCTTGCCGCGATGAAGGCGCACGCATCACAGATCACCGAGGACGGCGCGTTCTTCGCGGGCGGCATGGACATGGCGGCAGCGGTGTGGGGTAGCGAGTTCTACCGCCTCGTCAGGGGCGTCCGCGGTCCGGCGGGCAAGAGCGGGCTCGAGGAAGATCTCTTCGCGGGTCTGTAGACCGACGTGCTGCGTGCTGCCCTGTCGTTCCTCGGGATCTATGTGTGCCTGCTGGGTGCCGTCGTCCATCGGCAGGTCTGGCGTGTGGGAGATACGAGCTGGCCGTGGGGCCTAGTCGCCGCGATCATCGTCACAGCACTCGTGACGCTCGCCGCGAACGTGCTGATGCGCATCGGCGGCGCGTTCATCGCCCTCGGCTGGTCGGTGGGGCTGCTCGCTTTGCAGTGGTCGCCGGGTGGCGGATACCTCGTCGCATCGGACTGGTTGGGCCTGTCGTTCACTGTGGGATGCCTAGGGGCAATCGTCGCGGGCGTGGTGCTCCGGCCTAAGGTTGAGTAATGACTTCGACGGTGGATCAGAACGCTTTTCGCAGTGCTCTGAGCCGTTTCGCCAGTGGCGTGACGGTCGTTACGACAGTTCTCGACGGCGTCGATCACGCGATGACCGCGAGCGCGTTCACCTCGGTCTCGCTCGATCCGCCGCTTGTGCTGGTGTGCTCGCACAAGTCCAGCCGATTCCACGAGGCCGTTCTGGACAGTGGCGTCTGGGGTGTGTCGATCCTGGCGGAGGAGGGCACCGTGGCCTCGGCGTGGTTCGCTCACCGTGGCCGACCACTCGAGACGCAGTTCGACGGCATCGCCCACCGACGTGGCGACGCGGGCATCGTCCTACTCGAAGACTCGCTGGCATGGCTTGAGTGCACGACCCAGAATGTTGTTGACGGCGGCGACCACACGATCCTCGTCGGCGCCGTGACGGGTGCGGGTGTGCGCGATGACATCGACGACCCTTTGCTCTACTACCGTTCGCACTACGGCACGATCGTGCGACTGCCGCAGTCCGAGAAGACCGTCTACGGGGGCACCGCATGACAGACAAGCCTGGGCAGAAGCCCTCACGCGACGATCCCGAGGCCGGTCTGGTCGTCGAGGATGACGAGATCGATCTTTCGGACGAGGCGGAGCACGCGCCTGAACCTGCGCGGAAGTCGGAACCGGAACCGGAACCGGAACCGGAACCGGAACCGGACATCGTCATCCCCGCGCATGCCGTGAGCGATGACTGGCACGACGAGCCGCCCAAGGGCGGCGGACCCATCGAGCCCGCCGCCGGGGAGAAGCCGCGCCGACGGTGGGGACGTTACGTCCTGCTGACCGTCCTCGTCCTGATCGGCGTCGCGTATGTCGCCGGCTACGTCTTGACGGGTACCCGGATGCCCGCGAGCGTATCGATCGGTGGTGTCGACGTCTCCGGCAAGAGTCCTGCAGCGGCGCGCAAGGCCGTCGACGCCGGACTGTCCCCGAATGCCGACCGCGAGATCGTCCTGACCCACGGCAAAAAGGAGTTCACAGTCAAGCCCGCGGACGCCGGTCTCGCGCTGAACGTCGAGCGTTCCGTCGCGCTGGCCGGCGGCGAGCGCAGCTGGGATCCGCGCGACATGGTCGGCCTCTTTTTCGGCGATCATGACAGGGCGCCCGCGCTCGATGTCGACAACGCGGCGCTAGACAGCGCGATCGGGGCGATCGGCGAGGTCGTCAACCGCGAGGTCGTCGAAGCGCAGATCACGTTCCCCGACGGCAAGCCGAAGGCGCGCGAGCCCGAGCCAGGACTCATCGTGCCGAAGGCCGATGCCGCGATTGCGATCCGCGCGGCATATCTCGTCAATCCGGCGCCGATCGAGGTGCCGACGGCCGATGTCGAGCCCACGGTCGACTCCGAAGGTCTCGCGTCCGCGATGACGACACTCGCAGAGCCTGCCATCAGCGCTCCTGTGACGCTCGTCGTCGGCGACACCTCCGTCGCGCTTCCGGTCAGTGCATACGCTCCGGCGCTGTCCATTCGGGTGCAGGACGGCGCGCTGGCTGCGTACCTCGACCCCAAGAAGCTTGCCAAGCCGCTGACCGACTCCACGACCGGAATCGGCAAGAAGGCCGTCGACGCGACG
>JBBSSC010000358.1:0-2278 GCA_038242465.1 Propionibacteriales bacterium
CGTCGAGATGTTCGTGGGTGTCGGCGCAAGCCGCGTCCGAGATTTGTTCGAGCAGGCCAAGGAGAATGCCCCGGCCATCGTGTTCATCGACGAGATCGACGCAGTCGGACGCCATCGCGGCACCGGCATGGGCGGCGGCCATGACGAGCGCGAGCAGACGCTCAACCAGCTGCTCGTCGAGATGGACGGCTTCGACGTCCGCGGCGGCGTCATCCTGATCGCGGCCACCAACCGGCCCGATGTGCTCGACCCCGCCCTGCTGCGTCCGGGCCGCTTTGACCGGCAGATCGGCGTCGAGGCGCCCGATCTGGCCGGACGCACCCAGATCCTCAAGGTCCATTCGCGCGGCAAGCCCCTTGCACCCGATGTCGATCTCGAAGCCATCGGCCGACGTACCCCCGGCTTCTCGGGTGCCGATCTTGCGAATGTGCTCAACGAGGCCGCACTGCTGACGGCGCGCAACGGCGCCAAGACGATCGACAGTGCCGCGCTCGACGAGGCGATCGACCGCGTTATCTCCGGTCCGCAGAAGCGCAGCCGCCTGATGAACGAGAATGAGCGCCGCATCACGGCGTATCACGAGGGCGGCCACGCTCTGGTCGCAGCCGCGCTGCCGCAGAGCGATCCGGTCCACAAGATCACGATCCTGCCGCGCGGACGGGCCCTCGGCTACACCATGGTGCTGCCCGATGAGGACAAGTACTCCCAGACGCGGGCCGAGCTGCTGGACAAGCTTGCCTACATGCTGGGTGGACGCGCCGCCGAAGAGCTCGTGTTCCACGATCCGACCACCGGAGCAGGCAATGACATCGAGAAGGCCACCAGCCTGGCCCGTGCGATGGTCACGCAGTACGGCATGACAGAGCGTCTCGGCGCGGTACGCCTCGGCGAGAACGAGGGCCAGCCGTTCCTGGGCCGCGATATCGGCCACGCGCGCAACTACTCCGAAGCCGTCGCGGCAGTCGTCGACGAAGAGATCAACAAGCTCATCTCGCACGCCCACCAAGAAGCCTTCGACATCCTGCACGAGAACCGTCACGTGCTGGATGCGCTGGTCACCGAGCTGCTAGAGAAGGAGACGCTCGACAAAGCGCAGGTCGCCGAGATCTTTCAGCCGCTGCGCCGTCGCGACATCCGTCCGGCCTGGACCGGATCGGACTCCCGGGTGCCCGATCATCGTCCGCCGGTCGATCACATCCCCGGCCGGTCGTACAGCAACAACGGCGATAACAGCACGCCGATCGTCGTCGGACCCGATGCCGGGGTCGACGCCCCGCCACCCGCGGGCCCGCCGATCCACGACACTGAACACCCGGGGAGCGGGAACCTGCCGTGACGGTCGATCGGCCGCGCGCCGAGGCGGCTATCCGCGAGCTGCTCATCGCGGTCGGGGAAGATCCCGATCGCGATGGTCTGAAGGACACGCCCCGTCGTGTCGCCAAGTCATATGACGAGCTCCTCGCTGGGCTCGACCAGGATCCTTCCGACGTGCTGACCGCAGTCTTCGAGGTCGGCCACGACGAGCTGGTGCTGGTCAAGGACATCGAGCTGTGGTCGATGTGCGAGCACCACCTCGTGCCCTTCTTCGGCAAGGCTCATGTCGGATACATCCCCTCCGAGGGCGGCACCGTCACGGGGCTGTCCAAACTGGCGCGGCTGGTCGATGTCTTCGCGCGTCGTCCCCAGGTCCAGGAGCGCTTGACGACGCAGATCGCCGAGGCGCTGGTCGAGCAGCTCGATCCGCGGGGCGTCATCGTCGTCCTCGAGGCCGAGCACCTGTGCATGGCGATGCGCGGCGTCCGTAAGGGCGGCGCCAAGACGGTGACGAGCGCGGTCCGTGGTCAGCTGCGCGATCCGGCGACCCGAGCTGAGGCCATGGGTCTCATCACGGCCCGCTAGGTCTCACATGCTCGCCGGCCTAGCCCAGGACCGATGCCTCGTCATGGCGGTCGTCAATGTCACGCCCGACTCCTTCTCCGATGGTGGCAAGTGGCTGGATGCCGACACCGCGATCCGTCACGGCATCGAGCTGGCAGCCGATGGTGCCGATCTGATCGATGTCGGCGGCGAGTCCACCCGTCCGGGTGCTTCTCGTATCGATGTCGACGAAGAGCTGCGGCGTGTGTTGCCCGTCATTGAGGGGCTCGTGGCAGAGGGCATCGCGGTCTCGGTCGACACGATGCGTGCCGAAGTCGCGCGCAGATCCCTCGACGCCGGTGCCGCGATCATCAATGACGTCTCGGGTGGCCGCGCAGATCCGGCCATGACCACACTGGCC
>JBBSSC010000359.1:0-2253 GCA_038242465.1 Propionibacteriales bacterium
CGGTCAGCATGATGCCCGCGGCAAGGTAGATCAGGGCGGGCGTGATCGCGAAGAACGTCTGCACCGTCGCGAAGAATGCGCGGCCCGTCATGGCTTGGTCGACCTGCAGCCGGGTCTGCTCGCGATTAGCCGCCCGGTAGCGCTCGACCTCGGAGTCGGCGCGGTTGAAGACCTTAGACAGCAGAATGCCCGAGACGCTCAGCGCCTCCTCGGTGATCGCGGTCATCTCCGACAGCGACTCCTGGGTACGGCGGGCCAGACGCTGCCGGCGCTTGCCGACCTGCAGCTGGATCCACACGAACAGCGGCATCAGCACCAATGTCAGCAAGGTCAGCTGCCACGACAGGATGATCATCGAGATGAAGGCAGCCGCAACGGTCACGCTGTTCTGCAGGATCGACGTCGCGGTGTCGGTCAGGACCGTGCGCACGCCCGCGACGTCATTGGCCAGACGAGACTGGATGGCTCCGGTCTTGGTGGCCGTGAAGAAGGCGAGCTCCATCTTCTGCAGGTGCGCGAACAGATCGCCGCGCAGATCGGCCATCGCGGAGTTGCCGATCGTCGACGTCAGCCAGTTCTGGCCGATGCCGATCAGGGCTGTGACAACCGGGATCGCGCACATCCCGACCACGAGCCACGCGAGTAGCTGGGTTCGGACTTGGCCGTCGGGCGGGAACAGCGCATTGTCGAACACGGCTCTGGTCAGGAACGGGACGACCGAGGCGAGGGCGGCGGACACGACGACAGCGACCGCGACGAAGATCATCTTCGTGCGGTAAGGCTTCAGCATCAGGGCGATGCGGCCAAGGATCGGCCTGCCATCGGCCCTGAGCTCGGCCTCCGTCAGGTGTGTGACGGACGGCCCGCCGCCGCCCCGGGGCACCCGGTCAGGCCTCGATCTTGGTGAGCAGTACCGCATTGGCGTCATCCTCGACGGGGACCAGCTCAGTCGTGCCCCAGACGCCGGCTTCGCTGCGAAGCGCCGCCCAGATGAACAGCGTCTCGGGGTCGGGGGCGAAGGCGGGATCGGCGACGAGCGCGAACTCCGTGGGCACAGCGCCCGCATCGATCGCCGTGGCGGCCAGTACCTCGCCCTCGCCATCGACGAGCTTGACGGTCGCGATTGCGCCCGGGGGCAGCGCGATGCGCTCGCGGAAGTAGATGGTGCCGGTGATGGTCAGAAGCTCGGAGGACATGGTCACAGGCTATGCCTGCTCGGCAATGGCTTCATCGAACGAGGTGGGCGGACGGTCGAGGAGTCGAGCGACGTCGCCGCTGACGTGCTGAAGCTCGCCATCGCGGATCGCGGTGTATGTGCTGATCCACGCATCGACCTGCCAGTCGGGCGCGCCATAGTGCGCGCGGCTGGCCCTGGCTTCTTCGATCGTCTCGTCGACAAAGGTGTGCGGACGTCCGGTGATCCGTGTGAGGATGAACGCGATGTCATCGAATGCCATCGCCTCTGGGCCGGTCAGGTCGTAAGTACGACCCATGTACTCGCGTGGCTCTTGCAAGACGTGCGCCAGGACGGCCCCGACATCGCGCTGCGAGACGGCGGCGACGCGACCCTTGCCGGCTGGACCGCGGATCATACCGTGCTCGTCGGCGAACGCCGGCAGGATCTCGGCGTAGAACTTATCGCGGAGGAAGGTCCACTCCAGGCCCGAGGCGCGGATGTAGTCCTCGGTGGCGCCGTGGTCGCGGCTGAGCGTGAAGCCGCTGGTGGCTGACGCGCCCACGAATGAGAGGTAGACAATCTGCCGCACACCGGCCTCGACCACGGCATCGACGAATGAGCGATGTTGATCGAGCCTGTTGGCTGCCTCGTGTGCGGACACCATGAACACGGTGTCGACGCCCCCGAGCGCGGCGACACAGCTTTCGTCGCCATAGACGGCCTGTCGCACGTCAGCACCCTGCAGATGGGGTGCCCGTGCGGGATCACGGACGAGGAGGCGAGCTGGCACGCCCGCTTCGGCGAGCAGGCGGGCGGCGGTGCCACCGACGACGCCGGTGGCACCGGTCAGGGCAATAAGACTCATGTTGAGGTGCAACTGCCTGCAAGCGCCAGGCATTCCGGGACTAGGCGTCGACCGTCCGCCGATACGTGGTGAGCCGCCACGCGATCGTGACGAGCAGCAGTGCAGTGCCGAATACGACGAGCGAGTCGATGGCTGCGTTGAATGCCATGACGTGCAGACCGGACGAGGCATGACGAGCTGCCGACATCACGGCCACCGCGACGCCGAGTGC
>JBBSSC010000360.1:0-2249 GCA_038242465.1 Propionibacteriales bacterium
CCAGGTCGAGGCCGCGCTCGCGGCGGGGGTTCGGCCGGAGCAGATCATCCTCGATCCCGGCCTGGGATTCTCCAAGACCGGCGCGCAGAATTGGTCGGTGCTCGCACACCTCGATACATTCGTCGCGATGGGCTATCCACTCCTCGTTGCCGCCAGCCGCAAACGATTCCTCGGCGAGCTGCTGTCCGGCCCCGACGGGCTCCGCCCGGTCGATAGCCGCGATGCCGCCACTGCCGCGGTCTCGACGCTGGCCGCAACTGCCGGTGCGTGGTGCGTCCGAGTACACGAGGTCACAGCCACCGCAGATGCTGTGCGCGTCGCGGCCCGGCTGCGCGAGGAGGATCGATGAGCGATCCGATGGCGGTGCATCGCGCGTTCTACGATGCGGTCGAGTCGGGCGATGTCGACCTGATGGCATCGTTGTGGGTCGACGATCCCGAGACATCGTGCATCCATCCGGGAGCCGTCCCGCTGCGGGGCACGTCGCAGGTGTTGCGTTCGTGGACCGTCCTGATGGCCAACGTCGGCTACATCCAGTTCTTCTTGACCGATCTCGACGTTGTGATGCTGCCTCGTGGCTCGGCTGATCCCGAGACCGCAGTGATTGTGTGCACCGAGAACATCCTGTCGGGTGAGGGGATGGTCTCAGCGGAGGCCTTCGCGGGGGGCAAGGCGGTATGCACGAGTATCTTGGTCAACGCGGCGGGGAGCTGGAAGTTCTGGTCCCGTCATGCTTCACCGATTGCCGAGCTGCTGGGGGAGGACGTCTGACATGAGCATTCCCGACGGACTCGATCGGATCGATCTGCGCGGTATCGCCGCCCACGGCCACCACGGCGTGTTCCCCGACGAGAAGATCGACGGGCAGACATTCGTGGCCGATGTGAGCCTGGGGCTCGACCTCGGCCCGGCTGCCCGAGAGCACGACCTGACCAAGACCGTCCACTACGGAGTCCTGGCACAACAGATACACGATGCGATCGTGAGCGATCCGGTCGACCTGATCGAGACGCTCGCGCTCCGTATGGTGGACTTGTGCTTGGCCGAAGAGTCGGTCCAATGGGTTAGCGTGACGGTTCATAAACCGGAAGCGCCCATCGCGGTGACGTTCGAAGACGTTGCCGTCACGATAGAGCGGAGCAAAAAGTGACCGAAGCGCCCACCCCGTACCTCCTCGATGCGGACACCATGACGGGCGGCATGCGTCCCATCCGTCAGGCCATTCTGGCGCTTGGCTCGAACCTGGGCGACCGCATTGGCAAGCTCCAGGGCGGTGTCTCCGCGCTGGAGGACACCCCCGAGGTAACAGTTGTCGCGATCTCCTCGGTCTACGAGACCGTGCCGGTCGGCGCCCCTGCAGGCTCCGGCAAGTTCCTCAACGCTGCGGTCATGATCGACACGACGCTGACGGTCCACACGCTCCTCGACCGCGCCCTTGCGATCGAAGATGCCTTCGGTCGCGAGCGCTCCGCGCCGGGCGCACCCCGCACGCTCGATGTCGACGTCATCGTGGTCGGCGACCGGATCGCCGATGACGAGCAGCTGACCCTGCCACATCCCCGTGCCCACGAGCGCGGTTTCGTGCTCGTGCCGTGGCTCGAGATCGATCCCGAAGGCGAGATCCCGGGCAAGGGCTTCGTCGCCGATCTGATCTCCGACGTCGACACCGGCACGGTCGTCAAGCGTGAGGATCTCGAGATCATCTTGTGATCTCGCGCTGATGAGTGTCCTGACATGAGTGTCGCGTCATGAAGCTGACCACACCGACGTCGTCGCTGTTCGTCGTGGCTCTGGTCGGCCTCGGCATCGTGGCTGGGCGCCTGACGCCGCCGCTGTTCGTGCGGTTCGACGGCAATCCGCCGCGGCTGGGCTGGGGTGGCTCGATGCTGTTGCTGGCCGGTGCGGGCGTGGTGGGATATCTGGCCTACAGCACGTGGCAGAGCCTGCACAAAAAGCATCAGCGCATGACGTCCGATCACGGCATCCGGATGCTCTCGCTCGCGAAGGCGTCGGTTGTCGTGGGAGCCCTGGTGGGGGGCTACTACGGCGGATTTGCCTTCGCGTTCACCGGCGAGCTGGACGCCGAGCTTGGCAAGGAGCGCTTCGTCCGCGGCCTTGCAGCTGCCATCGCGAGCCTGCTCCTGCTGGCGGCGGGCCTTCTGCTCGAGCGGTCGTGCCGCCTGCCCGAGGACGACGATGACGACGAGCCGGGATCGGGACCCGGCTCTCTCGCGAGTCGCTGAGCTAGG
>JBBSSC010000361.1:0-2207 GCA_038242465.1 Propionibacteriales bacterium
AAGAGCTGACTCTCACGATCTACGCGCGGGCCGAGCAGATCGCCCGTGAGCGCGGCATTGTCCTGGCCGACACCAAGTTCGAGTTCGGCGCTCGTCCCGATGGCACGATTGTCCTGGCCGACGAGGTGCTGACGCCCGACTCCTCGCGTTTCTGGCCCGCAGACACCTGGCAGCCCGGCCGTGCGCAGCCGTCATACGACAAGCAGTTTGTGCGCAACTGGCTGATCTCTCCCGAAAGCGGATGGGATCGTGCGAGCAACACCCAGCCTCCCGCATTGCCGGCCGATCTGGTCGACAAGACCCGGGCCCGCTATGTGCAGGCCTACGAGCAGCTGACCGGCCAGACCTTCTGATGCGCGGGTTGGTTACCTCCCAGTAGGGTAGAGACTCCCGTCACATCTGAGGAGTCATCGTGGCCAATCTTGCCGCCCTGTTGGAGAACTCGGCCGAGAAATGCGCCGACCGGACGGCCATCGTCTTCGGCGACACGCGCCTGACGTATGCGCAGGTTGATGGTGCCGCCAACCAGGTCGCGAACCTACTGGTCTCGCGCGGCATCCAGCCCGGCGACAAGGTCGCGCTGTCGTGCCCCAACCTTCCGTACTTCACGATCGTCTACTACGGGATTCTCAAGGCCGGAGCGAGCGTCGTGCCGCTGAACGTCCTACTGAAGCCGCGCGAGGTGGCCTATCACCTGGCCGATTCAAGCGCCAAGGCCTATTTCGCGTTCGAGGGCACGCCGGACCTGCCGATCGGCGAGAACGCGTGGGACGGCTTCCAGGCCGCCGATACATGCGATGAGTTCTTCCTGATCCGGATGGATGCCAAGTGGCCCGCGCCGCTCTCGCCGCCGGAGTACTTCGCGCCGCTGGTCGCTGAGCAGCCGACAACGTTCGAAACGGTCGAGCGCGATGACGACGACACCGCGGTAATCCTCTACACGTCCGGCACGACGGGCCAGCCCAAGGGGGCCGAGCTGCGTCACCGCAATATGCGCGATAACGCGCTCGCGGGTGCCGAGCTCTTCGGTGCCGATGAGTCGAACCCGGACACGTACCTGTGCGTGCTTCCCTTGTTCCACTCCTTCGGACAGACGGTCATTCAAAATGGCGCCTTCGCCTTCGGTGGCACAATCGTGATGCTGCCTCGCTTCGAAGCCAAGGCCGTGCTCGATCTGATGCTGCGCGACAAGGTGACGTTCTTCGCAGGCGTCCCGACGATGTACTGGGCACTGCTCGCGGCCCTCGACGAGACGGTCGACGTCGAGACCCTGGCGGCCAATCTTCGTGTCGCGGCGGCCGGCGGCGCCGCGCTGCCAGGCGAGATCCACCAGCAGTTCCGCGAGCGCTTCGGCGTCACGATCCTGGAGGGCTACGGCCTCTCCGAGACCTCGCCGGTGGCTTCCTTTTCGCTCTACGGCCAGGAGCCGCGGGTCGGCTCAATCGGCAAACCGATCCCCGGTGTCGAGATGAAGCTGATCAACGACGACTGGACCGATGTGCCCGAGGGCCCCGACGAGATCGGCGAGATCGCGATCAAGGGGCACAACATCATGAAGGGCTATCACGACCGTCCCGAGGCCACCGCCGAGGCGATCCACGATGGTTGGTTCCGCTCGGGAGATCTGGCCAAGAAGGATGAAGACGGTTTCTACTTCATCGTGGATCGTTCGAAGGACATGATCATCCGTGGTGGCTACAACGTCTACCCGCGAGAGATCGAAGAAGTCTTGATGAGCCACCCAGCGGTCTCGTTGGTCGCGGTCATTGGCGTCCGCAACGACCAGCATGGTGAAGAGATCAAGGCCGTCGTCGTCAAGAACAAGGATTTCGACGATGTCTCGGAGGCCGATCTGGTTGCTTGGGGCAAGGAGCAGTTCGCGGCGTACAAGTACCCCCGCGTCGTCCAGTTCCTCGACGAGCTGCCCATGACCAGCACCGGCAAGATCCTCAAGCGCGAGCTGTCGTAGGAAAACCCCCCGCTGACGAGGCCCTTACTGCCCCTCGACGAGGTACTTCGTGCGAGTCCGTGTCGCGACAAGTACCTCGTCGAGGGGCAGTAAGTGCCTCGTCAGCGTGCGATAACGGTCGAGTAGGCTTTGGCGCATGCCCCGCGTCATCGTTGATGTCATGCCCAAGCCCGAGATTCTCGATCCGCAGGGCAAGGCCGTCCATGGCGCCCTGCCCCGATTGGGCTTCACCGCCGTG
>JBBSSC010000362.1:0-2203 GCA_038242465.1 Propionibacteriales bacterium
CGGTGTAGAGCAGATAGGCCGCGCGGTGCAGCGCGACGACGGTTTTGCCCGTACCTGGCCCACCACCGATCGTGGTGGCACCGCGGCTGGGGGCTCGAATCGCCTCGTCCTGCTCCTTCTGGATCGTCGCGACGACCGAGTGCATGGTGCTGTCGCGGGCACGCGTCAGGCTTGCGAGCAGCGCGCCCTCGCCGATGACCACGAGATCATCGGGCGCGTTCGCGCCATCGAGCAGATCGTCCTCGATACCGATGACCTGATCATTCGCGCACCGCAGCACGCGGCGGCGGATGACGCCGGACGGCTCCTGCGCCGTGGCCTGGTAGAAGATCGCCGCGGCCGGCGCGCGCCAGTCGATCAGCAGGATCTCTCGCTCGGCATCGCGGACGCCGATACGTCCGATGTAACGCGACTCGCCGTTGAGCATATTAAGTCGTCCGAAGACCAGGCCGTCGTGTGCCGCATTGAGGGCCGACAGCCGCTTCGTGGCTTGGTAGACCATGGCGTCGCGCTCGACGAGACCACCTTCATTGCCCACGTGACTGCGCGCCATCCCCTCGACGACGAGGGACTGTGCGACCTTTGCGGATGCGTCGAGACGCTCGTAGACCGTGTCGACGTACGACTGCTCGGCCTCGATCTCGCGCTGCTCCGCGTTGTGTGAGTTCACCCCACTCCTTACATGCCTTCTAGGGAACTCGCCATTCTATGGCCTGGCCGTGACACTCCGCAGGCGGATGCCCGGAGTCTGGACGCGGCCCCCGAGACCGTGTCCGACACCACTACCGATCCGCCACAAACGGCCCTCCATCACAAAAATAATCAACGCGCAATGTGACGGGCTTTCCGTTTCGATTCCGCATAAAACAAATATTCCCTTACGCTGACAGGACTAAGGTCCCTAAAGACAAGGGTGTCAATATGCGCAAGATTCTGGTCATTGTGGCCTCTCTCGCCGTTGCTGTCGGCATGGTCAGCCCCGCCGAGGCCGCCTCGAAGAAGAAATTCTCGATTGCCGCTCACGCCGACAACCGCAAGATGGACCTCGACTCAACGACCGGTGGTAACCGGACCACGAAGATCATTGGTCGGGTGACGGGCGCCAAGGTCAAGGGTAAGAAGGTCGCTCTCTACGCGACCAACACCGACACCGCCGCCCAGAAGCGCCGCTACATCGGATCGGCCAAGCTCAACTCCAAGGGCCGCTTCTCCAAGACGTTCAAGCCGTCCGAGGGCGGCAGCTACGTCATCGAGATCGTGAAGCGCGCCAGCAACGGCCGCAAGACCACCACCAAGCGGGTCAAGGTCGAGGCCTTCGAGTGGCCGATCCTGAAGCACTTCTACAACGACGCCGCCAGCAACCCGAATCCTGCCACGCCCGTCCGCCTCGTGCAGCGGGCCGACAAGGAGCAGACCGGTCCCGGCCGGGTCAGCACCGAGCGTTGGTCGACATCGTACGCCCTCCACGGAACCAGCCGGGCCGTGTTCGACATCGCCGGCTTCAAGTGCTGGCGCTTCAACCTCAAGCTGGCCGTCTCGCAGAGCTCCCCGCGTGGCAGCGCCGGAACCTTCGTGATCTCGCAGGGTGGCACTGAGGTTGCGCGACAGCACATGGCGTGGGGCGACAAGTACTGGGAGCCCAGCCGTTCGTTGTCCGAGAAGCTCTCGGCCAATTCGCCGTTCGTGGTGTCGATCCTGCCCGAGGCCGGGGCATCCGACCCGACGGCCGTCCGGTTCATCCTGGGCAACCCGAAGGCGTCGTGCACCTATCCCTCGAAGAGTGCGCCGTCGCACTGACCCCGACGATCACACTGGCAACATCGAAGCCCGGGCCTCATCGAGGCCCGGGTTTCGCTAACCCGGATCGAGGATGCGGCGTAGAAACTGGCGCGTCCGATCTTCACGCGGGTTGCCGATGACCTGCGCGCTCGTGCCGCGCTCGACGACGACTCCCCCGTCGAGGAACAGCACCTGATCGGCCACCTGCTCGGCAAAGCGGATCTCATGCGTCACGATCACAGTCGTCCAGCCCTCGGTCGCGAGATCCTTGATGACTGCGAGCACCTCGCCGACGAGCTCTGGATCAAGAGCCGATGTCGGCTCGTCGAACAGGACGACCTTGGGCCTCAGAGCCAGCGCCCGAGCGATGCCGACCCGCTGCTGCTGACCGCCGGAGAGCTGGAAAGGATGCTGATCGGCCTTC
>JBBSSC010000363.1:0-2196 GCA_038242465.1 Propionibacteriales bacterium
ACACCGGGGTCGACCCGATCTTCGACTCCTGCGGCCGCGACGCCAACCCGAAAGCCCTCGCATGGGCGGTCTGGGCCCGATAACGACGACCGTCCGTGGTGTTGCGATCGACCTCACGCATCACCGTCGACGGCGCACGACCCAGCTCGCCTGCGATCGCCCGCAACGACTTGGACTGCAGCCTCCCGGCCTCGATCACCATCCGCTCCGGATACGACAACGGACGTCCCTGCAAGTTCCGGCCCCGTCGGGGTCTGATCCCGCCAGCTTCAGCGACGCGGTTACAGACCGACTTGCGACACAGACCGACCATTTCGCCCGCGACGTCCATCTGCTGCCCCGAGCAGTACGCCTCCCACATCACCTGCTGCACGCCCGTCAGCATCCTCGGCGTGAACGGAACCACCATCGTCATCAACACCCTTCAATTCTGAGGTGTTGCACTCACGCCGCGAGCCTGCCGTGGTGGTAAGCAACCTCTGGGCGCGGTAAACCACCTCGGGGCGCGGGAAACTACATCCGGGCGCAGGAAATTTGCCGGGCCCGGAAGGGGCTTGCCATGCCGGCGTGGTAAACCATCGCGGGTAACCGGATCAGACCACCGAAAGCGGGATGAGGTTACGGCCCGTGGGGCCGATCTGGATCTCGGTGTCCATCTGCGGGCAGACGCCGCAGTCGAAGCACGGGGTCCAGCGGCAGTCCTCGACCTCGAGCGCACCATCGGGATTGAGCGAGTCCTGCCAGTCCTCCCACAGCCAGTCGCGGTCGAGACCCGCGTCGAGGTGATCCCACGGAAGGACCTCGGCATACTCGCGCTCACGCACGGTGTACCAGTCGAGATCGATCGGCTCATCGGCCAGCGCCTGCTCCGACATCTGCGCCCAGCGGTCGTATGAGAAGTGCTCACTCCAGCCGTCGAAGCGGCCGCCATCGCGCCACACGGCCTCGATGATCCGGCCGACCCGGCGGTCGCCGCGAGACAGTAGCCCTTCAATGATGCCGGGTTTGCCGTCGTGATAACGGAAGCCGATGGCCTTGCCGTACTTCTTGTCGGCCCGGACGAAGTCGCGCAGCTTCTTGAGTCGGTCGTCGGTCGTCTCGTGATCCAGCTGCGACGCCCATTGGAATGGCGTGTGCGGCTTGGGCACAAAGCCGCCGATCGAGACGGTGCAGCGGATGTCGTGGCGTCCCGAGACCTCGCGGCCGGTCTGGATGACGCGCTTCGCGAGCTCACCGATCTGCATGACGTCATCGTCGGTCTCGGTGGGCAGACCGCACATGAAGTAGAGCTTGACCTGGCGCCAGCCATGCGAATAGGCGGCTGCGACGGTCGCGATGAGATCCTCCTCGCTGACCATCTTGTTGATGACCTTGCGCATGCGGTCGCTACCGCCCTCTGGAGCGAACGTCAGGCCCGATCGACGTCCGTTGCGGCTGAACTCGTTGGCCAGCGTGATGTTGAAAGCATCGACGCGCGTCGACGGGAGCGACAGCGACGTGTTGGTGCCCTCGTAACGATCGCCGAGCTGCTTGGCAATCTCACCGATCTCGGTGTGGTCAGCGCTCGACAGCGACAGCAGGCCAACCTCCTCGAAACCCGTCTTGTCTAGGCCGTTTTGCACCATCGCGCCGATGCCCTCGATCGAGCGCTCGCGCACGGGACGAGTGATCATCCCGGCTTGGCAGAAGCGACACCCGCGCGTGCAGCCGCGGAAAATCTCGACGCTGAAACGCTCGTGGACCGTCTCGGCCAGCGGCACCAGCGGATTCTTCGGATACGGCCAGGCATCGAGGTCCATCAGCGTGTGTTTCGCGACGCGCCACGGGACGCCCGGGCGATTTGGCACGATGCGCTGAATGCGGCCGTCGGGCAGATACGTCACGTCGTAGAACTTGGGGACGTAGACGCCGCCGGATTTCGCGAGGCGCAACAGCACCTCGTCGCGTCCGCCGGGTCGACCCTCGGCCTTCCACTCGCGGACGACCTCGCTGATCGCCAAGACGATCTCCTCGCCGTCGCCGAGGACGGCGGCGTCGAGAAAATCGGCGATGGGCTCGGGGTTGAACGCCGAGTGCCCGCCCGCGAGGACGATCGGATCGTTATCGCCGCGGTCAACCGCGTGCAGCGGGATGCCGGCGAGATCCAGGGCGTTCAGGAAGTTGGTGTAGCCCAGCTCCGTCGAGAACGACATGCCG
>JBBSSC010000364.1:0-2174 GCA_038242465.1 Propionibacteriales bacterium
GATCACGACGACGTGACGCGGCGACAAGGCAGGCAGGAAGACTGCGGCCTTCTCATCGCCAAGCCCCGGGTTGACGGCACACAACGGCGTGTCATCCCAGAAGTTCTGCTCAACGCAGACATAGCAGTTGATGCACGGACGCACCGACTCACGACGTCCTGCTTTCAGCTTGTTGACCAGATCCGGATCGGCCAGCAGCTGGCGCCCCATCGCGACGAAGTCGGCATCGCCCGACGCGATGATGTCCTCGCCCACCTCGGGGAGCACCCGGCCCACCGCGATGACCGGGATGTCCACGGCTGCCTTCACCTGGCGAGTGTTGTCGCGGTACGCGCCGACCTCGTTGGGCAGCGGGCCCTTGAGGAAGTCGGCGAACGGATTGCGTCCCCAACCCGTGACGTGGATCGCGTCGGCTCCCGCCGCCTCGAAGAGCTGAGCGGCCTGGACCGTCTCAGCGGTCGTGAGCGCACCCTCGTCGCCGTACTCCTCGCCTGCCACGCGGACGATCACAGCAAGCTTGTCACCCACCAGGCGGCGTACTGCGGCGATGACCTCGCACGTCAGCTTCGCCCGGTTCTCGAGCGATCCGCCCCACGAGTCCGTGCGGCGGTTATCGGCCCGGCTGAGGAAGCCGCCGAGCAGATAGCCGTGGGCGCAGTGGATCTCGAATGCGTCGGCGCCGGCCTCCATGACCCTCCGAGCGGCCTGTGCGAACTGGTCGATGACCCAGGCGATGTCGTCCTCCGTGGCCTCACGGTAGGTCGTGGGCATGCCCTGCGTCACCGAGCCCATCTTGCGGAGCTCGTCTGGGGTGTTGTCCAGCATCGCGCTCATGTCGCGCTTCTCGATCGGCTCCGACGGCACCAGCAGCGGGCGCCCGTTCAGAATGTCGATCCGCGCGACCTTGCCGTGGTGGGTCGCCTGGACGCACAGCAGCGAACCGGCCTCGTGCACCGCATCGGCGAGCGCCTTCAGACCGGGAATGAACTTGTCGTCCGAGAGACCTGGCTCCTTCATGCTGGTCGCGCCCACCGGGAACGCCACCGCGGACGCCGACGTGATGATCATCCCGGTGCCACCCGCGGCACGGGACACGTAGTGATCGATATCCGCATCGACGATCACACCGTCGTGGCACACGTTCATGTCCATTGCCGGCAAGATGACCCGATTCGGCAGGGTGATCGGGCCGATCCGGCCGGGGGCAAGAAGGTGGGAGAAGCTCTGTCCGGTTCGCCGCATACGCATTCTCAGGAGGCTATGGTCGGCGGCGGCCCTCCGCCTCCCAACCTCCCGAACAACGGGACTTCCGAACCAGGAGACCTTCCCAGATCAGCGCGCAGCCATATCCAGGGCAGCGAGATAGCTGAACACCATGCACGCGGCGATGGGGTTGCCGCCTGCGGGATATGTCGTGCCACTCACGGCCGCCATCGAGTTGCCGGCCGCATAGAGACCGCCGATCGGCTGTCCCTCGCGATCCAGGACGCGTGCGGAGGCGTCGGTGCGCAGACCGCCCTTCGTGCCGAGGTCCGAGATGCCGAAGGCGGCCGCGTGGAATGGCCCCTTCTCGACGGGCACGAGCGGCGAGGCTCCCCCGCTGAAGGCGCGGTCGTAGGGCTCGTCGCCGCGCCCGAAGTCCTCGTCGGTCTCTCGCGCAGCCAGCTCGTTGAACCGTCCGACCGTCTCGACGAGAGCGTCGGCCGGAACTCCGATCAGGGCCGCGAGCTCAGGCAGGGTCTCGGCGGTGTGCCACAGCCCCGCTGCCTCGTAGTCCGCCGGATCGCCCACCGGCACGCTCGTGGCGCGCACAGGCGGCACGATACCTTCGCGGTCGTCGTACACAAACCAGAACGGCAGGCTCATCTGATCCGCGTCGAGCCGGTCGATGACGGCACGGCCAAGCCGGTCGTACGGCCAGGACTCGTTGACGAACCGCTTGCCGTGCTCATCGACGAAGATGCCGCCCGTGAGCCACAGCGAGAAAGTCGAGGTCCCGTCGGGATGCGTGATGCCGGGCGACCACCACGCCTGGTCCATCAGATCGACGTCCGCGCCGATCTGCACCGCCGCTTCGAGGGCCTGGCCCACGTTGGTGGGTGCTCCCATGGAGTCCCGGATGTGACCGGGCACGTCGAACTGCTCGCGCAGCTCCTGGTTCTGCTCGAACCCAC
>JBBSSC010000365.1:0-2155 GCA_038242465.1 Propionibacteriales bacterium
CCGAGAAGGCCGAGATCCTGCGCAGCACCGGAACCGTCTGTCCCGCCGTCAGCAGCACCGCCAAGCCCGAGGCCGCGAAGGCACCGTAGAGGACTGAGCGGCGGGTCGGGCCCACCGGATCGACCGGCTGATCGTCCTCGATCGGCCCGCCCAGCGCCTGCCGGATGACCGGAAGCTTGACCGCGATGTGCACGAGCAGCGAGCCGATCGCGACCCAGGCCACGGCCTCGTGCGTCCGACGGAAGCTGAACTCCCACGGATACCAGCCGATGATGTTGAGCGTCCCGCTCGCAAGCATGAACAGCGATGAGCCCATGAGTGCCGCAATGGATCCCCGCTCGAGCGCCTCAATCAGCAGCGCCCGCTTGCCCTTTGGCGGGCGGATGAACAGACGCGGGAAGACCGACCAGAGCTTGACCAGCAGCAGCGGGATCGCGGCGGTGCCCGAGATGATGTGCACGCCCTGCGTCCACCGGTAGAGCTGGGTCGGATGCGAGCTCAGCGTCAGCCATCCCGGGGTCGCGTACTGGAAATGGCTCCACATGCCCGTCAGGAAGCACACCAGGAATGCGATCCCTAGCGCCGATCCGACCCTGGCCGTCAGCGCGGTGCCGCGGGCGCGGCTCGTGAAGTCCTCGGGGCGCGGTATGCGCCTCTCGATGTCTTCGACGGTGGGCAGCCTCACGACAGATCTCGGACCATGGTCGCAGTATGCCGTCCGCCGATGCTCTGGGTTGTGAGGACGCGCATACCTGCGGCTGCAGCCACTTCGGCGATCGCGTCCAGACCCACTACGGCCCAATCGAAGTGGGACGACAGGCGTCCGTCGACGCGGAAGCGGCGACGTTCACGGACCAGCCCAGCTCCTTCGTCGGCGACCTCCGCGATCACCTCACCTCCGGGATGCACAACATCGCGCAACCGGGTGAGCAGGCGAACCGGATCGCCGCCGATGCCGAGGTTGCCGTCCGCCAACAGCGCATGCGCCCACCGGCCCTCGCCGGGAATAGCCGAGAAGACGTCACGTCGCACCGCAATCGCTCCTCGCACGCGGGTCTGACGCACCGCCTCGTGCGAGACGTCGATGCCCATCGCGGGGATGTTGCGGGAGGCGAGCGCGCCGACCAGACGTCCAGGTCCACAGCCGACGTCAATAGTTTCGGCAGTGCACGGCTCGATGAACAGCTCGCGGTCGACCCAGTCGGGCTCGGCCGACCACTGCGAGACATCGAAGGGCTCGCTGCGACCGATGTGATCGACGACCTGCGTCCTCCTGCCGCGGAAGGCAGCGTCGTAGGCGCTGACAGCGTCGAACGTCATGCTCGTCATTCCGGCACCTCGCTACCCATCACGGCTTGTTGTGCGCTGACGGCGAGGGCCAGGTGGGAGATCGGGATGTCCTTAGCGATCTCGACGGCGTCCTGCCACGTGTCCATGTCGCGCACGGTCCTCAGGTGAACGAGCTCACCGCCCAGCGCCTGCTCGGTCTGCACCGCGGTGTCGTCCTGCGACATCCCAACCGCGACGAGCGCCTGGGCCTCACGCGGATGGGGCAGTCCTAGGAGCCACCAACCGCCGTCAACTGCCGGGCCGAGCACGCGACTGCCAAGCTCGACCATGCGGCCGGCATCGAGATAGTCGGCGACGCTCAGCTGCGGCGTGTCCATGCCGACCTGCACGATGCCGTGCGAATCGTCCGCGTCGAGATGAGCGTTCGCGAGGCGATGACCCAGCCCGTCGCCGCGTTGAGGGATGACACGAAGCTCCGAGAGCAGCGCCGCTATCTCGGCGCCACGCGATGCCCGCTCGATGTCTCCGGTCATCGCGACAATGACCGGCCAGCCCACTGCGGTCGCCGTGGTGAGCGTGTCGATCAGCGCGGCGGCGGCGATCTCGGCTGCGGCTGTGTCGCCGATCGTCTTGGCGATGCGCGTTTTGGCGAGGCCGGGCACGGGCGCCTTTGCCACGATCAGCACCGTGGGGGCGGTCATCGCAGCACCTGGGCGAAGTCGTGCACGACGCGCGCGGTGCCTTTAACCGATCCCGACACCTTCGACTTCGTCCCGGCGGCGCGGCGATCGTACGAGACGTCAATCTCGCTCACGGTCCAGCCCGCGCGGGCGGCCCTGAGCATCAGCTCGAGGGGGTAGCCACA
>JBBSSC010000366.1:0-2121 GCA_038242465.1 Propionibacteriales bacterium
GTCCGTTCAGCCGCGATCAGCGGTCGTGGATCTACGCCTCGTCCAAGCAGGAGAACAACTATTCGGGCTTCGGCACCGACAACGACATCGAGCACCAGCCCGGCTACGCGATCATCAAGCACCGCACGTTCGCGGACTCGCTGCCTCACGATCATGCCGAACAGGTGGGCCTACCGAGCGCCAAGGTGCTGGGCGGACCACGCGGGCGTGCCAAAGCCTTTCGTCCGGAGTCGCTCGTCAACGTGTCGGGGATGAGCTTCGGCTCGATGTCGGGCAACGCAATCCAGGCTCTCAACGGCGGCGCGAAGCTGGCGGGATGCATGCACAACACGGGCGAGGGGGGACTCTCGTCGCATCACCGTCAGGGCGGCGATGTCGTGCTGCAGATCGGCACGGCGTACTTCGGCTGCCGCAATCCCGATGGCACGTTCTCACTGGATCGGCTCAAGGACGTCGTCGCATCGGCTCCCGTCAGGACCATCGAGATCAAGCTGTCGCAGGGGGCCAAACCCGGGCTCGGTGGCCTGCTGCCCGCGGCCAAGGTGACCCGTGAGATTAGCGAGATCCGTGGGATCCCGATGGGTGAGGATTGCGCCAGCCCGTCACGCCACACGGCCTTCACCGACGTCGACAGTCTGCTCGACTTCGTGGAGCTGATCGCGGCCGAGACGGGGCTGCCGGTCGGCATCAAGAGCGCGGTGGGTGAGATGGGGTTCTGGGACGAGCTGACCCGTCAGATGTCCCGGCATGACCGGGGGGTCGACTTTGTGACGATCGACGGAGGCGAGGGCGGCACGGGCGCATCGCCGAGGATCTTCGCGGACTCCATCGCGTTGCCGTTTCGGATGGGCTTCTCCCGGGTCTACGGGACGTTTGCCGAGGCGGGACTGACCGATGACGTCACGTTCATCGGATCGGGCAAGCTCGGCATGCCCGATAACGCGATCGTGGCCTTCGCGCTGGGAGCCGACATGGTCAACGTCGCGCGCGAGGCGATGATGTCGATCGGCTGCATCCAGTCTCAGAAGTGCCACACCGACAGGTGCCCCACGGGGGTCGCTACCCAAGATCCTTGGCTGGCCCACGGGCTCGACCCGGCGTCCAAGGCCGTCCGGTGCGCCCAGTACGTCCGCACGCTGCGCAAGGAACTCGTCAAGGTGTCCGAGTCGGTGGGCGTCGCGCATCCGGGGCTCATCACACCCGATGACATCGACATCATGTGCGGTGACTACGAGGCGCGGTCGCTGCGTGCGACGTACGGCTACAAGGACGGCTGGGGCAGCTTGGGCGGTGGCCTCATCCGCGAGATCACCGAGATCATGGCGCCGGGCGGCTCGCGTCCTGAGTCTCGCTCGATCGAGCAGGGGGAGGGTGAGAAGGACTTCGGCCACGACGCCGAAAGCATCACCTGACGACGGGGCGGGGGAGCACCAGGGCGATGCGAGTCGTGGGGAGGTCGGCGATCCAGACGAACCCGCCCAGCGACTCGGCCTTGATCGCAGCATCGGTGAGGTTGGCCTCGCGGCCTGAGGGCGAGATGTGCAGGACGCCAGAATCGATGAAGCGGGATCCTTCGTCGTCGACGCGGAAACGGTAGTAGTCATCGACCGCGAAGACTTCGACCGAGATCGTGCCAGAGCCGTGGGCCAGCGCATTCTCGATCAGGATGTCGACGACGCGCTCGACGGGAGCTCGCACGACACGTGCGGGCGACGGGGCCGATGCCTCGAGGACGAGCTCGCGACCCTGGTCCTTCGCGACGTGGCTCCATCGGGCCACGGCCTCGCTGGCGAGCGCCATGAGATCCACATCGACTGCGGCACCCAGGTGGGCGTCGTTGTCGCGCTCGAGCAATGTCGTGACGACACCGCTGAGTCGATCGACCTCGGCCAGGCTGTTCTGGAGCTCCGCAGCGACGTCCTCTGGGGTCTGCGGCCACATCGTCAGGTCTTCGAGCGACAGACGCAGTGCGGTGATCGGCGTGCGCAGCTCGTGCGATGCGATGACCGCCAGCTCGCGTTCGCGGCGCACCAGCGCATCGAGCTGAGTGGCGGCGCTGCGCAACGCATTGCCGAGGTCTTCGGCCTCGCTGATCGACGAGTGCTCGATCTCGACGTCGAA
>JBBSSC010000367.1:0-2106 GCA_038242465.1 Propionibacteriales bacterium
GAGCCGACATCGAGCACTCGCCGCATCAGGACATCCATGACCTCGGGCGACTGCTCGGCGAGGATCGTGTGCGAACCAGGCTTGATGATGCCCGCCTTCTCGACCGCGATGAGCTCGGGTCGATCGCCCAGGTAGGCCGCATGGTCCACGCCGATCGGGGTGACGACCGCGACCTGACCGTCGGCCACATTGGTCGCATCCCACGAGCCGCCCATGCCGACCTCGACAACAGCGACGTCGATCGGCGCATCGGCGAAGGCCGCGAATGCCATCGCGACCATCATCTCGAAGTAGGACAGCGGATGCTGCGAGGAGTCGTCGACGATCTGCGCGTACGCCGCGACGTCTGCGAAGGCGTCGACGAACTGGGCTTGCGACAACGGCATGCCGTCGAGGCTGATGCGCTCGGTCATCGACTGCAGGTGCGGGCTCGTGAAGCGTCCCGTTCGCAGGTCGAGCGCTCGGAGCAGGGTGTCGATCATCCGGCTCGTCGACGTCTTGCCATTCGTGCCGGTCAGGTGGATCACCTGGTACGCGGCCTGAGGGTCGCCGAGCAGACGGCAGATCGCGGCGATGCGATCGAGGGACGGTTCGAGGCGGGTCTCGGGCCAACGGCCGAGGAGCGCGCGCTCGACCTCCGCATACGTGGGTGTCATCCCCTCCAGTATCGCAGCACGCTCAGGGTCGAATGAGGGGCGTCGCACATGTTCAAAATGTCGGTGCTTTCAGTCATGATGTTGTGAGGAGAGCCGCGTCGTTCGGGCGCCTATGACCCAGGAGGGTTCATGCACCGCAATATCGCCGCATGGGTAGTTCACCGTTGGGCCAAATGGGTCGTCCTGGCACTCTCGCTCGTCTTCCTGGGCACGATGGGTTCGCTGGGGGCCAAGCTGACCAGCGTCCAAGACAATGACATTGCATCGTGGCTTCCCGGTGACGCAGAATCCACCAAGGTCATCCAGCGCTCACAGCAGTTCTCTAATCCCGACGACATCCCTGCCGTGATCCTCTATGTGCGCAAGGGCGGCATCACGCCCGCCGACACCGCCAAGGCCGCCGCCGACGTAAAGGAGTTCAAGCAGGCCAAGTCGGTCGGCAAAGACGTCGTCGGCCCCATACCGTCTGCGGATGGCCAGGCCCTGCAGGTTATCGCCACGATCAGGATGAGCAGCGATGGCTGGGAGGACCTGCCCGACCGAGTCGACACGGTCAAGAAGATCGCCACCAAGAACGCCGGCGATCTGGAGGTACGCCTCGCCGGTCCCGCCGCACTCGGTGCCGACCAGGCCGAGGCCTTCGCGGGCATCGACGGCATCCTGTTGCTGGCCGCTGTCGGAATCGTCTTCGTGATCCTGCTGATCACGTATCGCAGCCTCCAGCTCGCAATCTTGTTCCTGCTCTGCGGGGTGGGCGCGGTTTTCCTGGCCCAAGGCGCCGTCTATCTGCTGGCCAAGAACGTCGATCTGACGGTCAACGGGCAGAGTGCAGGCATCCTGAGCGTCCTGGTGCTCGGCGCCGGCGTCGACTACGCGCTGCTAATCGTCGCCCGATATCGCGAGGAGCTGCATAACTACGAAGACCGCCACGAGGCCATGGCGCATGCCCTGCACCGTGCAGCTCCCGCCGTCCTGGCGAGCGGCACTACCGTCATCATCGGTCTGCTCTGCCTACTGTTCGCTCAGATGAACTCCACGAGCAGCCTGGGCCCCGTCGGTGCGGTCGGAATCGCCTGCGCGCTGCTCGTGATGCTGGTGACACTGCCGGCCCTGCTGGTCATCGTCGGCCGGTGGATCTTCTGGCCATTCGTCCCTCGGTTCGGCGATCCCATCAAGTCCGAGACCGGCTTCTGGGCACGCGTCGGAAGGCGTATTTCGCGCGCGCCGCGCAGGGTTTGGGTCTCCACGACCCTGGTTCTGATCGCGGTGTCATTCGGCATGATTCAGCTCAATGCCGTTGGGCTGACGAATGAGCAGAGTTTCACCAAGGAGCAGCCGTCCGTGCTGGCCGAGAAGGAGCTCGCCAAGCACTTCCCGGGCGGCGCGGGCTCCCCCGTCGCGGTCATCGCCAACGGCAAACAGGCCGATGCCGTCAAGGATGCCTTCAGCA
>JBBSSC010000368.1:0-2087 GCA_038242465.1 Propionibacteriales bacterium
ACATGGTCGAGGAGGTCGAGCAGCCGGAGAAAATCTTCCCCCGGACCATGCTGACGGGCCTCGGCATCGCGGTGATCCTCTACATGCTGGTCGCGGTGTCGGTCGTCAGCGTGCTGACTGCACCCGAGCTCAAGACGATCGCCGACTCTGAGGGCCGCGCACTTCTCGACGTCGTCTCGAAGGGCGCCCCCGACTTCCCGATCGACAAGGTCTTCCCGTTCCTGGCCGTCTTCGCGGTGGCCAACACCGCACTGATCAACATGCTGATGGCCAGCCGTCTCCTCTACGGGATGTCGCGTCAGCGCGTCCTTCCGAAGGCGCTCGGCAAGGTGCTCCCCGGCCGCCGCACTCCGTGGGTCAGCATCATGTTCTCGACAGTTCTCGCGCTCGCGCTGATCCTCTACGTGACGCGTGATCCCGACAGCAATGTCGTGGCCAATCTGTCGAATGTCACCTCGCTGCTGCTGCTGTGCGTGTTCGCGATCGTCAACATCTGCTGCGTTATCCTGCGCCGCCGCAACGACCCGGACGCCCCCAAAACGTTCAAGTCGCCCGGTCCAATCCCCGCGGTCGCCGCGGTGCTTTGCCTCTTCCTCGCCGGGCCATGGGTGGAACGCGAGGCCAAGGTCTACGAGATCGCAGGCGTCATGATGCTGATCGGCGTTGCCCTGTGGGCCATCACGCTAGTCATCAACCGAGCGACCGGCACGCACGCGGGGGATCTGGACGAGCTCTCCGACGAGGTCGTGTGATGCTGGTCCGTCCGTAACGAGGACGACCTGCTGGTCTTGCGGGGTTCAGCCCCGAAGAAGACCAGCAGGTCGCTGTGCTCGATACGTCGGTCAGCCGTTACGAGATCTCGTCGGTACGCCCGGTCCGAGCGGCAGCCTTGTCGCGCCGTGAGGACACGGTCAGGCTGACGATGGCGGTCACTGCCAGGATGCCGACGATGACGCCGAGGCTGACGAGCGTCGGGATCTCCGGGACGCTCTTGACATGCTCGCCACCGTTGATGAACGGCAGCTCGTTCTCGTGCAGCGCATGCAGAACCAGCTTGACGCCGATGAACGCCAGCAGGATCGCGAGTCCCTGCGACAGATAGATGAGCTTGGTCAGCAGACCACCCAGCAGGAAGTACAGCTGGCGAAGGCCCATCAGGGCGAACACATTGGCGGTAAAGACCAGGTACGGCTCCTGCGTCAGACCGTAGATCGCGGGGATCGAGTCGAGCGCGAACAGCAGATCCGTCGTGCCGAGCGCGATGATGACCAGGAACATCGGCGTGATGGCGCGCTTGCCGTTCTCCTTGACAATGAGCTTGAGGCCGTCCCACTTCTCCGACACCGTGAAGTGCTTGCGGGTGAATCGCACGACCCCGTTCTCGGCATCGTCGTCGTGGTCCTTGTCTCGCACCAAGTTGTAGCCCGTGTAGAGCAGGAATGCGCCGAAGATGTAGAAGATCCAGGAGAAGTTCTCGATCGCGACGGCGCCCAGCGCGATGAAGATCGCACGGAAGATCAGGGCGATGATGATGCCGATCAGCAGGGCTTCCTGCTGATACTTACGCGGCACCTTGAAGCTGGCCATGATGATGATGAAGATGAACAGGTTGTCGATCGACAAGCTGTACTCGGTCAACCAGCCCGCGAAGAACTGCAGCCCGTAGTCCCCGTCCTTGCCGGGCACGTTGTGATATGCCGTGACCCAGATGCCGAACGCGATCGCCATACCGACGTAAATGCTCAGGTAGGCGGCGCATTCCTTCATCGACGGCTCGTGCGGACGCCGCGCCACGATGATGATGTCGAACAGCAGGACGGCAATGGTCACGCCGACCGTGATGCCCCATTCTGCGGTGGAAACGTTCAAGGGATGGTCCTCCGGTTGTCGTGCACAGAGGTCTCTTCCGCCGCACAAGCGGCTCGCAACACCGGGAGACTGCAGGGAGTCACCGTGATGACGGCATTGCGATCAGGGAATACTCCCCTCCGTCGGCCATTCTTGCAGGACGCACCTTGTGGCCGCTAATCGAACAGCAGGATCAAAGGCTCGGTTCGACGGTGGTGCGCAGCTCGAACCAGAGGCTG
>JBBSSC010000369.1:0-2068 GCA_038242465.1 Propionibacteriales bacterium
GCACCTCGCCGGCCTCGATGCGATCGGCCAACCGCTTCGTCTCGGCGATGTGGAGATCGAAGATCTCGCCCCGCGGCCAGGTCAGGAACACCCCGGGGACATCGCCCTGAACCAGCGCAACCTGGCGTGTGCCGTCGGCGCCCGCGATACCCGTCGGCAACACCGAGGCGATGCCCGTGAGCGCGAGGATGCCGGTCGCGGCGCCGAGCCGCACGCGGCGTCCCGGCCCTGTCACGACGAGCACGAGCAGCGCGGCGACGATAAACAGCACGGCACTCGTGCCCGGCATCGCGATCAGGCGGGCGAAGGACGAAAACGGAGTGTCGATCGACGTGTGCGCGAGCCGTCCCCACGGGAACCCCGTGAACGGGAAGCGTCCACGCACCCACTCCCCCAGGACCCACACCGCCGCGCCCGCGAAAGGCCACCAGCTGAGCCGTGAGGACGCCCGCAGCGCCAGCATGATGGGGATGAAGAACAACGTCTCGGCCAGCACGAGCCCGACGTATGCGCCCGAGCTGACGGCGTTCATCCACCAGATCAGCGGTGCCATGAAGCCGAGCCCGTACAGCAGGCCGGTCACCGCGACGGTGCGTTTGCGTGCTGCGTCGAGACCGCGGGCGAGCCAGATGAGCCCGGCCACGCCGAGGAGCATTGCGAACGGGAGCCCGACGGGATCGAAGTTGAACGAGGAGACGACCCCGAGCGCTGCGGCGGCGGGCCAAGCGACCTTCCACCCGAGGGCGGACGGTCTCACAGGGAGACGAGTCCGCGCGGGGTGTTGTTGAGCACCTCGAGGCTGTCGGACGTGCAGACCGCGATGTCCTCGATGCGGGCACCGAAGCGTCCGCCGAAGTAGATGCCCGGTTCGATTGAGAACGCCATGCCCTCTTCGAGGACCAGGTCATTGCCCTCCACAATGTAGGGCTCCTCGTGGGTCTCCTGCCCGATGCCGTGGCCCGTGCGGTGGATGAAGAGATCGCCGTAGCCCGCATCGGCGATGATCTGGCGTCCGATCGCGTCGACCGACTCCGCCGTGACTCCCGGACGCGCATGCTCACGCTGGGCCTGCTGGGCGGCCTCGAGCACCGCATATGCCTCGGCGTATGCGGGGTCGACGACGCCGCCGGCCAGATAGTTTCGGGTTGAGTCTGAGCAGTAGCCCGATGGCATCGTGCCGCCGATGTCGATCACGACGGGATCGCCGACCTCGATGATCCGGTCGGACAGCTCGTGATGCGGCGATGCGCCGTTGGGACCGGAGCCGACGATCACGAAGTCGACGGTCTCGTGTCCCTCGTCGATGATGGCGCGGGCGATATCGGCGCCTACCTCGCGCTCGGTGCGTCCGGGACGCAGCCACTCCGAGATGCGGGTGTGCACGCGATCGATGGTCTGGCCGGCCTCGCGAAGCGCCGCGATCTCATGGGCATCCTTGCGGATGCGCAGCTCTTGGACGAGTGATCCGGCCAGCACCTGGTCGGCGGTGGGGATCGCCGCCCCCAGTGCGAAGACCCGCGCGGCCCACATATGGTCGTCGACCCCGATGACCTCGACATCACCGACCAGGTCGGCCACCAGGGCGAAGGGATCGTCGGTCTCGCCCCACGTCGCGATCGGCATGTCGACGCCCGCTGCCTCGGCTGCGTGACGCTCAAGCGCAGGCACCACCAGAGTCGGCTCGCCGTGTGCGGGAAGCACGAGGCACGTGAGCCGCTCGAGCGGGAGCGCGACGTAACCAGTCAGGTATCGCAGGTCCGCGCCGGGTGTGACGAGGAGTGCGTCGATCCCGCGAGTTGCTGCCAGCTGTTGTGCCTTGCGCCATGTGTTCACGAGAAGACGATACCGGCCGCATCCAGGCGGGAGGCATGACAGATGCCAATGTCTGATTTACGGTGAAATAACAATCAACAGGATCGGGGGATCCATATGCGTAAAGCACTTAGCTGTGCTGCCGCCGTCGTCGTGACGAGTGGCCTCTTGAGTGCCGCACCCGCGGTAGCCAAGGGAAATGATCGCCACACCAAATCGGTCGACACGAGTCAGCTCACCCGGGCCGTCACTGTCA
>JBBSSC010000370.1:0-2053 GCA_038242465.1 Propionibacteriales bacterium
CGTCGACCAGGGCACCGACGCCCGACAGGGCCGTGTCGATGTCCTTGAGCCCGTGACCCGTGACGGTGATCGCGATGGTCTGCCCCGGCTCGACCTGCCCGGCGGCTGCGGCCGCGAGTAGTCCTGCGACACCGGCTGCCGACGCGGGCTCGACGAACACGCCGTCGTGCGATGCGAGATCGCGCTGCGCGGCGAGAATCTGCTCGTCGGAGACCGAGTCGATTCGTCCTCCGGAGTCATCGCGCGCAGCCGTGGCAAGATGCCACGACGCGGGATTGCCGATGCGGATCGCGGTCGCGATGGTCTCTGGGTTCGGGATGGGCGCACCCTGGACGATGGGGTCGGAGCCCTGCGCCTGGAAGCCCCACATCATGGGAGTCTTCGTCGCGATGCCGGCATCGGCGTACTCGCGGTATCCCAACCAGTAGGCCGAGATATTGCCCGCGTTGCCGACTGGGAGTACGTGGATGTCGGGAGTCTTGTCGAGCGCGTCGACGATCTCAAACGCCGCAGTCTTCTGACCCTGCAGGCGGACGGGATTGACCGAGTTGACCAGCGCCACGGGGTACTTGTCGGCCAGCGCCCGCGAGAGCTGCAGGCACTCGTCGAAACCACCGCGGACCTGGATGACCTCGGCGCCGTGCATCACGGCCTGCGCCATCTTGCCTGCCGCAATCTTGCCGTGCGGGACCAGCACGATGGGGGTCAGACCCGCCTTGGCGGCGTACGCGGTCATGGACGCTGAGGTATTGCCTGTCGAAGCACACACGACCGCCTTTGCCCCCTCGCCGACTGCCACCGACACGGCCGCGGTCATGCCGCGATCCTTGAACGATCCGGTCGGGTTGCTGCCCTCGACCTTCAAGAAGACGTCACCGCGCACGATGCCCGACAGCCACGCAGAGTGGACGAGCGGCGTGCCGCCCTCCCCCAGCGAGACCACGGGGGTCTTGGAGGTGACCGGGAGCCACTCGCGGTACTCCTCGATAACGCCTCTCCACAGATGTGCCATCAGTTTCCTCCCTCGACGCGCATCACCGATGTCACGTCACGCACCATGTCGAGCCCGCGGAGCGAGGCGACGGTTGCCGACAGTGCAGAATCTTCGGCCTCATGGGTCACGATGACCAGCTGGGCATCGGATCCGCTGCCTTCCTGCCGGACGGTCTTGATCGAGACCTCGAAATGAGCGAAGGCGCTCGCGACCGAGGCGAGGACGCCCGCGCGATCGTCGACGTCGATCGAGATGTGATAGCTGGTTCGGGCCCGGCCCATGTCGAGCACCTCGAGCTGGGCGTGGGTCGACTCGCCGGGACCGAACACATTGCTGCGACGGTTGCGGGCGACCGAGACGACATCGCCGAGGACCGCGCTGGCCGTAGGCGCGCCACCCGCACCCGGTCCGTAGAACATCAGCTGGCCGGCGGACTCGCTCTCGACGAACACCGCGTTGTAAGCACCGCGGACGCTCGCGAGCGGGTGTGAAGCGGGGATCATCGCGGGATGCACGCGCGCCGAGACGGCTGGGCCGCCGGGTGTCTCGTGCCGCTCGCAGATCGCTAGCAGCTTGACAACGCAGCCCATCTCTTCGGCAGAGCGGACGTCGGCAGCCGTGACGTCGACGATGCCCTCGCGGTGCACATCTTCGATCGTGACGCGGGTGTGGAAAGCCAGACCAGCCAGGATCGCGGCCTTGGACGCAGCATCAAAACCTTCGATATCGGCAGTCGGATCGGCCTCGGCGTAGCCCAAGCGCTGAGCCTCGTCGAGTGCGTCGGAGAAGCCCTGCCCCGTCGTGGTCATCGCGTCGAGGATGACGTTGGTGGTGCCGTTGACGATGCCAAGCACACGCTGGACGCGGTCGCCTGCGAGCGACTCGCGCAGGGGGCGAACGATCGGGATCGCACCCGCGACGGCGGCCTCGAAGTAGAGATCGCGCTCGGCCTTGTCGGCGGCCTCGAAAAGCGTCGCGCCGTCCTCTGCGAGCAGAGCCTTATTGGCGGTGACGACGGATGCGCCATTTTCCAGAGCCGACAAGATCAGCTCGCGGGCA
>JBBSSC010000371.1:0-2049 GCA_038242465.1 Propionibacteriales bacterium
AGCCATGCTCGTGCCCTCGTAACGCACATAGGTGGGGCCCTTCGCGCGAGTACGCCCCGTGTTACCCAATGAAACGATCGAGTCGCTACCTCCCCCGGCCACGGAGTCTCCGCCTGGAGCCGACAGATCGACGGTCGAGCCGACGTTCGAGTAGGTAGCGCTGAAGCCCTTACGGCTAGTCGCCCCGACCGAGATGTACTCGGAACAGGACGCCGGCACAGACCTGTTGGCGTTGTGGCTCTGGTTGCCAGCAGCCGCGATGAACACCGAACCGCGGACACGCCCAGCCTTCGCGATGGCGTTATAGGCACGGCAGGCCGCACGTCGCTCGGACGACGTCTCGGCGATGCCGCCGAATGACAGGTTCACGATCGGAGCCGGGCTGGGATTCATGGGGACTCCCCTGACAGTGCCGCCCGAGGCCCACGTGATGCTGTCGAGGATGTCGGAGTCCCAGCCGCCACAGCGACCCAGCGCACGGACGGGTTGCACCACGACGCCCGGCGCGACGCCTGCTATCCCCGTGCCATTGTCGGCGGACGCAGCGATCTGACCCGCCACGAAAGTGCCATGCCACGAGCTCGGCATCGAGTCGGCACCAGGGCACTGCCGAGAAGTGTTCCAGTCGCCGCCATCGGTCGGATCCGCGTCACGCCCATCGCCGTCGCGGGCGCGGGACGAGCTGCTGATGAAGTCGTAGCCGGCCACGGTTTTGCCCGCGAGATCCGGATGATCGACTATTCCGGTGTCGATCACGGCGACGACCGTCGTGGGAGAACCTTTCGTCGCCCGCCACAGCGCCGGTGCCTTGATGCTGAATCCGCCCCGCCTGCTCGAGCTCGCATCCCAAAGATTTCGCTGCTGCCCGAACAAGGTGTCGTCGGTGCTGATCGGTGCATGAGCCTCGATACGGCGCAGGCGGTTGGGAATCGCCCATAGGACGTCATCGCGCAGTTCGAGCTTCGCCGCGACGGAGCCCGCGATGTCGCCGTCGACGATCTCGTCGAAGTCGACCGTGGAGATCTGCGTGACAAGACGCTCATCACCCGCAACCTCGCCCTGGGCTCCCAGCGCGTCATCGGCCGCCGCGATGACGGCCGCAGAGGGCGAGCCGGTCGTCGTCCGCACGATCAGCCCGCGGGCCAGGTCGGGTGCCTCCGGAGCGGCTGTCGGCGCGGCAGCAGCGGTGGGTTGGTCAGCGGCCACACCGGCTTGCGATAGGCCGGCCACTACCAGGACAAGGACAACGGCCACAGCCGTCAGACGATGCGTCCTGGACAACTGCAAGCCCCCGCCGAGAATGCATGACGTATCCAAGCGTCACGCCGAGCCGCCAAACTACCAGCGCCTGCTGCCCTGGGACGCACCAACGCCCGCCACCTCACGGTGACGGGCGTTCTGTGGTGCTGATGACTACTTGGCGTCGTCCTCGGCCGAAGCCTCGGTGTCGGTCGAAGCTTCAACCGTCTCAGCCGCAGCAGCGGCGTCATCGGTCGCCTCGACGACGTCGACGTCGGTGCCCAGATCGTTCGAAGGAGCAACCTCGGTCTCATCGGCCGGCGCGGCAGCCGCAGCGGTGGCCTTCTTCGGCGTCTGGTTCTGAGCGCCGAATGCCTTCGCCTCGACGATCTCGATGACGGCCATGGGGGCGTTATCGCCCTTGCGTGGCGCGACCTTCGTGATGCGGGTGTAACCGCCGGGACGGGTCGCCATGGCGGGCCCGATCTCGGTGAACAGCGTGTGCAGGATGCTCTTGTCGCGGATGACCTTGACGACCTGGCGGCGGTTGGCCACCGTGTCGGTCTTGGCCTTCGTGATGAGCGACTCGGCGTACGGGCGCAGGCGGCGAGCCTTGGCCTCGGTCGTCGTGATCTTGCCGTGCTCGAACAGGTTCTGAGCGAGGTTGGCGAGGATCAGCCGCTGGTGGGCCGGGCTACCGCCGAGGCGGGCACCCTTCTTGGGAGTAGGCATGGGGTTCTCTCACATTCTCCCGAGCCGTGTCAGGTACTCGAGTAGATCGGTCGTTTCGGTTCAACGCCGGTGTCGACC
>JBBSSC010000372.1:0-1992 GCA_038242465.1 Propionibacteriales bacterium
AGCCGACCGTGTTGCGTCCTCGCAGCAGCATCTGCAGGCAGATATTGGGTGCAGCCTCCCGCATCGCGGCAAGCCGGTCCCACGGATCTTCTTTCAAGAACCGCAGCGCGACGTCATACGTTGCCCCGCCCCACGCCTCGATCGAGAGCAGCTGCGGTGTCATCCGCGCGACGTACGGCGCAACCTGCACGAGATCGCGCGTACGCACCCGGGTCGCGAGCAGCGACTGGTGCGCATCGCGGAAAGTCGTGTCGGTGACACCGATCGTGTCGCGCTGACGCAGAGCGGCAGCCCAGCCCTCGGGCCCCAGCTCGGTCAGCAGCTGACGGGAACCATCGGGCGCAGGCACGTTCAGATCGAGAAGCGGCAGCTTCGAGACCGGATCGACCGTCGTGGGTGCCGAGCCATGCGGCTTGTTGACCGTGACATCGGCCAGCCACGACAGGATCTTTCCGGCCGGGTCGGACGCGCCATGGGCTTCCAGCAGCTCGGGATGCTGCTCGATGAACGTCGTCGTGACATGTCCAGCCCGAAAATCCTCATTCGCCAGCAGGCCCTTGAGGAAGCCGATGTTGGTCGAGACGCCGCCAACATGGAACTCGCCCAGAGCGCGCTCGGCCCGCGTCACAGCGGACTCGAAGTCACGACCGCGGCACGTCAGCTTCGACAGCAAGGAGTCGAAGTGAGCGCTGACGACAGCGCCCGTGAACGTCGTGCCGCCGTCGAGGCGCACGCCCGGACCACCCGGCGAACGGTACGACGTGATGGTGCCCGTGTCGGGCCGGAATCCGTTGGCGGGATCCTCGGTCGTGATGCGGCACTGCAGCGCGAAGCCTCGGGCCTGGATGTCGTCCTGCACGTCGAGATCGAGGTCGGCCAGCGTGGCGCCGGCCGCGATCTGGATCTGCGCCTGGACGAGGTCGACATTCGTGACCTCTTCGGTCACGGTGTGCTCTACCTGGATGCGCGGGTTCATCTCGATGAAGACGTAACGGCCATCGGCACCGAGCAGGAACTCGACCGTCCCGGCGCACGAATAGTTGATGGAGTGCGCGAACTTCACCGCGTCCGCGCACATCGCGAGGCGCGTCTCCTCAGGCAGATGCGGCGCAGGCGCGATCTCGACAACCTTCTGATGACGGCGCTGCACCGAGCAGTCACGCTCACGCAGGTGGATGACGTTGCCGTGCTGATCCGCGAGGATCTGCACCTCGATGTGCCGCGCGTCGACCACGGCCTCCTCGATGAAGCACGTCGGATCGCCGAATGCGCCATCGGCTTCGCGCATCGCGGCCTCGATCGAGTCGCGCAGCTTGGCGGGATCATCGACGCGACGCATTCCGCGCCCGCCACCGCCGGCCACAGCCTTGACGAACAGCGGATAGCTCAACACATCGGATGCCTCGACGAGCACGTCGACATCTGCGGATGGCTCGACGGACTTCAACGTCGGCACCCCCGCAGCCTTCGCCGCAGCGATAGCGGATGCCTTGTTGCCCGTCAGCTCGAGCACTTCTTTGGGCGGACCGATGAACGCGATTCCCGCGCGCTGGCAGGCCTCGGCGAGATCGGGATTCTCCGACAAGAAGCCGTATCCGGGATACACCGCATCGGCCCCGGCGCTGACCGCCGTTGCGACGATCGCCTCGGGGTCGAGATAGGCCCGCACGGGGTGCCCGCGCTCGCCGATCTCATATGCCTCGTCGGCACGGACTCGGTGCTCCGACCCGCGGTCCTCGTGTGGGAAGACCGCGACAGTCTCGACGCCCAGCTCATGGGCGGCTCGAATAGCACGAATAGCAATTTCGCCGCGGTTAGCGACCAAAATCTTCTGGAACAACGGGATCATCCTTGCTCAGAGTGACGTTGCCTTAACCTAGCGCTGCTCTCTTCGGCACCTATCGCGAGGTATCCCTCACGTTCTGATGAGGTGGCGTCATTCTGATTTCAATCAAACCCCTAGGCGCGGTAGACGCGCGTCGACATAATCAT
>JBBSSC010000373.1:0-1945 GCA_038242465.1 Propionibacteriales bacterium
CGCATTCAGAATCTTCTCGACCAGATCCAGCACCTCGACCTTGGCAGCTTCGATGTCGAGGGCCGGCTCGTGCAGCGCCCCCGGCAGGTCGTCGCTGCTGCCTGCGAGTGCGCCTGTAGTGCTCATAGTCAAACAATATCGGCCGCGGCAGACGTTACAGGTTTGCGATGAGGTCCTGCTCGGTCCAGATGTGAATCTCATGCCCGGCCTCCAGTAGTTCCATGGCCTTCACCGCCTTGCCGGACAGGTTCCGACCAGCTCCGAGCGACGTCGGATCCCAGTCCCCGACCACCAGCACCGCAGTCATCTTGCTGACACTTCCGGTGATGCGGCCACCACGCGCCGCGACCAGCTCGGCGGCCTCCCCTCGAGACAGCGTTTCAAGGTCACCCGTGAAGACAAACTTCCGCCCGAAGAAGAAATGCGACGGATCTGCCTCCATATTCGGCACGTACGCCGCTGGACGGAAGGAGGAGAAGCGCCCGCTGCCGCTGGAACCGATGCGCCTCTTGCGCGCCTGGCCCAAGAAGTCGACCGGCACAGCGTGCACTGCGGCGTTCTGATCGATGTCGTGTTGTGTGACGTCGGCTAGGAAGTGTGCCGCGATCCAGCCGGTGGCCATCGCATCATCAAGTGCGTGATGGTGACTTGCGAGGTCGATGCCCAGTGCCGCCGCGACGGTTGGCAACTTGAAGTCGTCCAATGGCAACTGTGCTCGCGCGAGCTCGAGCGTGCATAGGTAGGGGCTTTGCTTAGGCGTGATCTGATACTCCGCACACGCGCCGATCAGCACGCTCGCGTCAAAGGGGGCATTGTGCGCAACGAGGAGATCCTCACCGACGAACTCCTCGACCAAGGGATACACCCGGCTCCAGGTCGGCATTCCCACCACGTGCTGAGCGTTGATTCCGTGGACCCTAACGTTCCAATGCGAGAAGTCACGCAATCCCGAAGGAGGGTCGACCAGCTGATAGTACTGGTCGATCAGCTGACCATCTCGAAACTTCGCCATTCCGATGGCACACACCGAGCCGCGTTTTGGATTTGCGGTCTCAAAATCAATCGCTGTGAAGTTCACGCTCATGTGCACCGCCTCGTCAGGCGCAGCCTGATCACAGCGCACGCATCGGCGGACAGCCTAGCGAGGCCGAGGTTCACAGCAGACTTCACGAGATCTCGGTCGCGCGTCATCACCGTCAACTGACCGAAAGGGCACTGCCAAACTCTGTGACGACCCAGTCCCAGTGGTACGCGGCACCCTGATTCTGGACCAACCATTCGCGGGCTTGCATCTGCGCGGGCTCAGGCGTCAATGCCGTAACAAGGATGTTGGTATCGACGTAGAACATCAGTAGCGAGCACCGTCGCGCATCATGCGCATGAGCTGAGCTGAGTCGACTTATGGTGACGTCATCCCTGAACGAAGCTAGTGCCGGCCACTGACAGTCCGCGAGAGAGCGAGTGCCCTGCGGGCCCACTGTGGAGAAGCGCCTGCCAAGCCGCACGTCGGCGTCACGACAAGGCGGCCGGCATAGGCCTCCTCGTCGAAGCCGAAGTGGCCGAAGAACGTCTCGATGCGGGTGGCCAGAGCTCTCTCGACCGCCGCGCTGTCGTCGGTCGACGGAACGACACCGAACCACAGATCGACACCCTTCTCGAAGGTCTCAGCCCACACGTCGTCGGGGCGGATGAGGCCGAGGTCGAAAGAGATCGCCGCGAAGCCCGCGCCGGCCAGCAGCTCGACCGGGACATCGGGGGCGCACGAGTGGACGACTGGACGGGCACCGGCGTCGGTGATCGCCTCGACGACATTGCGCAGGAGCGCGTCGGCCTCGGGCGGGTGGACGCTGCGGTGCCTCGACCATCCGCTCGCGGTGGGGATGCCGCCCGTCAGCACCGCGAAGATCGCAGGCTCGTCGACCTGGACGACCAGATCCGCGCGGGC
>JBBSSC010000374.1:0-1931 GCA_038242465.1 Propionibacteriales bacterium
ACCATCGATCAGGTCGCGGATCACATCGCCCTCGGCCCAAGCGAGCTGCTGGGACGGGTCGGCCGCAAAGGCGATGGCCTTATCGCGGCACGCGCGTGTGTGGCGCAGCATGCCTTCGGGATCGTCGGGGCCGATCAGAACGAGATCGAAGCCGGATCCGGCGGCGAGCAGGTCGATGTCACGCGACTCCGACATGGCTCCCGCGTAGAAGGTCGCGATCTGAGCGTGAGCGGCATCGGTCGTGCAGACTAAACGTGCCGTGTGGCGGGTCTCGGAGACCAGGACGCCGCTCGTGTCGACACCCGCGGCGTCAAGCCAGCCGCGGTACTCGGCCTCAAAATCGTGACCGACCGCACCGACGAGCAGCGCGCGATGGCCCAGCTGGGCCAGGGCGAACGCGATGTTGGCTCCGCATCCGCCCCTTCGGACGTCGAGATCATCGACGAGGAACGACAGCGAGATCTTGTCGAGCTGGTCGGGAACCAACGAGTCGACGAACTTGCCAGGGAAGGTCATGAGGTGATCAGTGGCGATTGAGCCGGTGATGGCGAGGTGCACACTCTCACCATAGACAACGCCCTCCTGCTTGTGCAGGAGGGCGTCGTGTGATGAGGCCCGAAGGCATGTGCTCACCAAGAACTCAGTTGAATGAATCTCCACACGCGCACGAGCCGGTGGCTGCGGGGTTGTCGATCGTGAAGCCTTGCTTCTCAATCGTGTCGACGAAGTCGATCGTGGCGCCACCGAGGTACGGCAGGCTCATCCGGTCTACAACGACGTTGACGCCGCCGAAGTCGAAGATCTCGTCGCCGTCGAGCGAGCGCTCGTCGAAGAACAGCTGGTAACGCAGGCCCGAGCATCCGCCCGGCTGCACCGCGATGCGCAGTGCGAGGTCATCTCGACCTTCCTGGGCCAGCAGGCTGGCGACCTTGGATGCAGCGCCTTCGCTCAGGCTGACGCCGGTAGCCACCTCAGACGTCGATGCTGCGGCGGTGGTCTGATCGGTCTCGACTGTCATGTGAACTCCCGAAGATCTGGTCTGGCGGACTCGTCGTGGATGTCAACGTGTGCCGCAGTGATTCCATTCCATCGTACGCGGTCAATCCATCCGACGGGGCGACCACGTCCGCGCGACGCGCTCCGCGAGGTCTGCGAGGTAGCGGCCGGCATCGGACATAGCTGCCTCGACCCCGACGACATCGGCGATCGCATATGCCGATTCGACCCCCATCGACCGCATCTCGCGCGATCCGACGTCAACCTGGCCGGCCAGGACGATGCAGGGGCGTGCGGCCGCGGACGCGACGGAGGCAACACCGTAGACGACCTTGCCCGCCCGTGAGGTGAAGTCGTATGTGCCCTCGCCCGTGACGACGAGGTCGTGCGCGACGGCCTGGGTCGTCAGGCCGACCGTCTCGGCGACCAGATCGATACCGGAGACGACCGCGCCGCCCAGGAGCATGAGTGCGAAGCCGAGCCCGCCTGCCGCGCCTGCTCCCTTGGTATCGGCCACACGACGCTGGGCGGGAGCCGGCCCGCACGCCGCGACGACGAACCGATCGAGCACGCCGTCGACATAGATGATCTGCTCATCACTGAGACCCTTCTGCGGGCCGAAGGTCTTGGTCGCGCCGAACATCCCGAGCAGCGTGACATCGACGTCGGCGGCGATGACGAGCTCGACACCTTCGAGTCTTGACACCGCGGGCGACAGGTCTAGCGTCGTGATGCCTTCGAGTCCTGCGGGACCGCGGTCGAGAGGAACATCCGCCACGGCGCCGAGGGCCGCGAGCATGCCCGCTCCCCCGTCATTCGTTGCACTGCCACCGAGTCCGACAACGATGCGGCGGGCCCCCGCTTCGACGGCAGCGCAGATCGTCTGTCCCACGCCGAATGTCGACGCGGTCATCGGGACGGCGGTCGCGGCGAGG
>JBBSSC010000375.1:0-1912 GCA_038242465.1 Propionibacteriales bacterium
CCGCCCTGATGTCGAGGTCCCGTACACGCTGGCGCGCGTGCGGCTGGCCGAGGGCCCCATCCTGCTGACCCGTTTGACCGACAGTAACGACTGGACGATCGGGGATGCCGTCACTGTGGGCTGGCTCGACCTGCCCGATGGCCGCGCGCTCCCCGTCTTCACCAATCCCTGACATCTTCACTCACGAAGGGCAAACACTATGGATTTCAAGCTCAACGAGGACCAGCGCGAGTTCCGCGCCCTCCTGCGTCGGTTCGTCGACAAGGAGATCATCCCGGTCGCCCGTGACTGGGAGCAGTCCGGGCGCTACCCCACCGAGATCGTCAAGGGTATGGCCGACATGGGCCTGTTCGGCATCACGGTCCCCGAGGAGTTCGGAGGACTCGACCTCGACCCCGTGTCATTCGCGCTGGTCTTCGAGGAGATCGCCCGCGGCTGGATGGGTATCGCCGGCATCCTGGGCAGCCACTCGCTGGCCTGCCGCCTCATCGCGATGCACGGCACGCAGGCGCAGAAGGACATGTACTTGGCTGATCTCGCGACCGGCAAGCGTCGTACCGGTATTGGCCTGACCGAGGCCGATGCGGGCACCGATCTGCAGGGCATCCGCACGACGGCGCGTCTCGATGGTGACCACTACGTCATCAACGGCTCGAAGATGTGGATCACCAACGCCCGCTACGCCGATCCGCTGCCTGTCCTGGTCAAGACCGATCCGACGGCATCGCCCGCGCACCGCGGCATGAGCGTCATCCTAGTAGACGCGAACACCCCCGGTTACGAGGTCACCAAGGACATCCCGAAGCTCGGCTACAAGGGCACCGAGTCGTGCGAGATCCTGCTCGACAACGTCCGCGTCCACAAGGACCAGCTGCTCGGTGGCGTCGAGGGCACCGGCATGAAGCAGGTGCTGTCGGCCCTGGAGTGGGGCCGCGTCAACATCGCAGCCCGCTCGGTCGGCATCGCGCAGCGCGCCCACGAGGAGGCGCTGTCGTACGCGCAGGAGCGCAAGGCGTTCGGCGAGCCGATCTCGAACTTCCAGGCCATCCAGCTCAAGCTCGGCGAGCTCGGCACGCAGGTCCAGGCCGCCCGCCTGATGGCCTACTGGGCCGCCGACGCGGTGCGTGACGGACGTGCGGACGGTGCGACCGGCATGGCCAAGATCTTCTGCTCCGAGGTCGCACTGCAGGCCGCGATTGACTCGATGAAGGTCCACGGCGGCTATGGCTACTCGACCGAGTTCGAGATCGAGCGGCTCTACCGCGACTCGATCCTGATGAGCATCGGTGAGGGTACCAACGATGTCTTGCGGACCGTCGTTGCCAAGTCGCTGATCAAGGGCGAGACGGTCGTCGGATGACCGCAGCCAGCTTGCCACGCTCGTACCTCTACGTTCCGGGCAATGCGCACGACAAGCTCGCCAAGGCGTTGCAGCGTGGTGCGGACGCCCTGATCGTGGATCTTGAAGACGCCGTCCCCATGCACGAGAAGGACAACGCTCGTGCGGCGGTCGTGGCGTGGCTGGCTGGCCAATCCGCTGAAGGTGCGACCGAGTTGTGGGTCCGCGTCAATGCGGGTCCTCTGCGCGAGGTCGACGTGCGGGCCCTCGCCAGCGTTGCGGCGCTGAAGGGCATCATCTTGGCCAAGGTCGAGGATGCCGCCGAGGTAGCTGCTATCTCTTCGTTACTCGAGAACGCTGGCGACACTACGACCGTCCTGATGCCGCTGATCGAGACGGCGTCCGCAATGCTCGACGCTCGCGACATCGCCCGGGCGCCGCGGGTGCACCAGCTGCAGATCGGCGAGGTCGACCTGACGGGTGAGACGGGCATCGTCCCCGGCGACGACGAGGCCGAGCTCGCTGCGATGCGCACCATGATCATCTTGGCGAGCACCGCGGCGGGCATCAATC
>JBBSSC010000376.1:0-1821 GCA_038242465.1 Propionibacteriales bacterium
ACCCGTCGCGGTCATCGGCCACTCCCAGGGATATCTCGCGACTCAGTCGCTCGCGGGCGTCCCGGACGTCGAGCTGTTGACGATCGCCCGCCTGATGGGCGCGGCCGCCCAGCTCGTCGGCCGTCGTCGCGGACTGCTCGGCGAGACGATGCTCAGCGTCTCCAACGTCGTCCCCGCGCGCATCGACGAGATCCTCGCTGAGCTGCCCGGATCGCTGCGTGTCGTGTCGCGCCTGCGCAACGGACGCCGCAGCGTCGTGCTGTCCGGCCCCACCGAGGGACTGCGCGTCGTGCAGGCCCGCTTCGAGGCCATCGCGGCTGCCGAGAAGGCCGAGCGTGACCGCAAGTCCACAGGCGGCACGCCGTTCGCCCCTGTCGTCGAGCCACTGCCCGCGCAGCTGGCCTTCCATCACCCCGATCTGGCCGAGGCTGCGGATCTTGTCGCACGCTGGGCGGATGCCTGCGGACTGGATGCCGACACCGCACGCACGCTGACGATGCGCTCGATTGTCGACTCGGTCGACTGGGTCTCGTCGCTGGAGGACGCGATGGGTGCGGGCGCGAGCTGGATTCTCGATCTGGGCCCCGGCGATCTCGCGGCCCGCCTCTCGGCGCGCGAGCTGCGCAGCCGCGGAGCGAGCATCATCGCGACCACTACCCGTCGTGGCCACCGGGAACTGACTGCGGCTGGCGCTGCCCCGCGTCTGTCCACCCCATGGTCGGCTTACGAGCCGACCGTCGTCACGCTGTCGGACGGCTCGCTGCACGCCGAGACCCGCTTCACCCGGCTGACGGGCAAGTCGCCGATCCTGCTCGCAGGCATGACCCCGACGACGGTCGATCCTGCGATCGTCGCGGCCGCCGCGAATGCCGGTTTCTGGGCCGAGCTCGCAGGTGGCGGACAAGTTACGGAAGAGATCTTCGCCGAGCACGTAGCGCAGCTCGACACGCTGCTGACGCCCGGCAGCACCTATCAGTTCAACTCGCTGTTCCTGGATCCGTACCTGTGGAAGCTGCAGCTTGGCCAGAAGCGGCTCGTGCAGCGTGCCCGCGCGGCGGGTTCGCCGATCGACGCGGTCATCGTGACGGCAGGCATCCCTGAGCTCGAAGAAGCCGTCGCGCTGGTTGAGGAACTGCGCGAGGCCGCGATCAGCCAGGTCGTGTTCAAGCCCGGCACGGTCAAGCAGATCCGCCAGGTCATCGCGATCGCGAAGGCCGTCGCCCCGACACCGACCATCGTGCAGATCGAGGGCGGCAAGGCCGGCGGCCACCACTCGTGGGAGGAGCTCGACGATCTCCTGCTCGCGACGTATGGCGAGCTGCGCGCGCTCGACAACGTCGTGGTGTGCGTGGGCGGCGGCATCGGCACTCCCGAGGTTGCCGCGGCCTATCTGACAGGCGAGTGGGCCCGTCGTCACGGCTTCCCGCTCATGCCGCTCGACGGCATCCTGGTCGGCACGGCTGCGATGGCGACGCTGGAGGCGACGACGTCACCGGCCGTCAAGCAGCTCCTGGTCGAGACACGCGGCACCGGCGCCTGGGTCGGCGCGGGCACCGCCAAGGGCGGGATGGTCTCGGGTCGCAGCCAGCTCGGCGCGGACATCCACGAGATCGACAACACCGCATCGCGGACGGGGCTGCTGCTCGACGAGGTCGCCGGTGACGCCGAGGCTGTCGCTGCACGTCGCGACGAGATCATCGAGGCGCTCAACCGCACCGCCAAGCCGTACTTCGGCGATGTCGAGACCATGACGTACGCGCAGTGGCTGGGCCGTTACCTCGAGCTCTCGGGCACCCCGACCTGGCTCGACGTAACGCTCCG
>JBBSSC010000377.1:0-1773 GCA_038242465.1 Propionibacteriales bacterium
CGGGACGTACGCCCAGAACTCCTTGCGGACGCGTTGGTGCATGCGCTCGGCGAAGGCCTCGGCGAGGCGATCGGCGAGAGATTCCAGCATGATCGCGTTGTAGTCGTCGAGATCCTTCTTGAATGCCATGATCTTCTCGGTGATGTCGATACCCGCCGTGACGGCGAACGCGCCGACGTAGTCGCGTAGGCCGGTCGCCTTGGGCGCGATGAAGTCAGCCAGCGACTTACGGGCAGATCCCTCGCGGCCTTCACCCTGCTGACGAAGCTGGTGCAGATTGGTCAGCACGGTCGTGCGCGACTCGTCGGTGTAGACCTCGATGTCGTCGCCGTCTACCTGGCTCGCCGGGAAGAGGCCGAAGACGCCATTGGCGCGGATCCACTTCTCGCAGATCAGCTGGTCGAGCATGGCCTGCGCGTCTTCGTAGAGCTTACGTGCAGCCTCGCCCGTTGCGGGGTTGTTGAGGATATCGGGGAAGCGGCCTTTCATCTCCCACGCATTGAAGAATGGCTGCCAGTCGATGTACTCGCGAAGCTCCTCGAGCGAGTAGTCGGTGAACGTCTTGACGAACTGGGTCGCCTGGCCATGCCGGTGATCGCATTCGGGGCCCGAACACAGATCGCGCGCCTGCTGGACCAGCATGCGCGGACGCGGCGGCTGGTAGCTGGTCCAGTCGATGGGAGTCGCTTTGTCACGGGCTGTGGCGATCGTCAGCAGCGAGCGCGTGTCCTGGCGGGCGGCATGACGTTCGCGAAGTGTTTCGTACTCGGCATTAGTGTCGGCGATCAGCTTGGGACGTTGCTCGTCGGAGAGCAGCGCGGCCACGACGGGCACGGACCGCGAAGCATCCTTAACCCAGATCACGGGACCGTGGTACTTCTGCGCGACCTTGACTGCCGTGTGGGCACGTGAGGTCGTCGCCCCGCCGATCAGCAGCGGGATCTCGAAGCCCTGACGCTCCATCTCGACCGCGAAGTTGACCATCTCGTCGAGCGAGGGGGTGATGAGACCCGACAGGCCGATGACGTCGGCACCGTGCTCCTTGGCCGCCTCGAGGATCTTCTGTGCCGGCACCATGACGCCGAGATCCACGACTTCGTAGTTATTGCACTGCAGTACGACGCCGACGATGTTCTTGCCGATGTCATGCACATCGCCCTTGACGGTGGCCATGATGACCTTGCCGTTGGTGTGCTCAGCATCGCCTGGCTGCTTCTCGGCCTCGATGAATGGAAGCAGGTAGGCCACGGCCTTCTTCATGACGCGTGCCGACTTCACGACCTGCGGCAGGAACATCTTGCCCTCGCCGAACAGGTCGCCGACGACGTTCATGCCGTCCATCAAAGGTCCTTCGATGACCTCGATGGGGCGTCCGCCGCGGGCACTGATCTCGGCTCGCAGCTCTTCGGTGTCGGTCTCGGCGAACTCATCGATGCCCTTGACCAGGGCGTGGGTGATGCGCTCAGTGACCGGCAGCGCGCGCCACTCCTCGGTCGCAACCTCCTTGACGGAGCCGTCGCCGGCGAAGTCGGCGGCGATCTCGAGCAGCCGCTCGGTGCTGTCGGGGTGACGGTTGAGGATGACGTCCTCGATCCGCTCGCGCAGCAGCTCGGGCACCTCGTCATAGACCTCCAGAGCGCCAGCGTTGACGATTCCCATGTCCATTCCCGCGCCGATCGCGTGGTACAGGAACACCGCGTGGATGGCCTCGCGGACGGGATTGTTGCCGCGGAACGAGAACGAGACGTTCGAGACGCCGCCGGAGACCAGTGC
>JBBSSC010000378.1:0-1682 GCA_038242465.1 Propionibacteriales bacterium
CCCGACACATACGCGCGGTCGGCGGCCAGGCAGTACAGATCGTCGAAGTACGGATCGGCGCCTAGGAACACGCTGTTGCCGCGGGCATCGGCCCGGTTGAGGTGCACCAAGGCGGCGTCGAGCCGCAGCGCCGGCATCGCGACCAGTGTCTCGTCGTCATAGGGCGACGAGATCGTCTGGATGTCCGGATTCGACGATAGCGCGGTGGAGCCGAGACCCGTGCGGGTCACTTGGAACGGCAGCCGGTGCGCGGCGGCCGTCAGGCCCGTCAGCAGCATGCCTTCGTCCAGCTCGACGACCTCGACGCTGCCGGACTGGCGAGCTGCAGCGAAGGCCGGCTCGACCGCGATGGTATCGAGCGACACGAAGCCGTAGACGACCTTCGAGACCTTGCCCGCCGCACACAGCAGCCCGATGTCGGGGCCGCCGTACGAGACGATGGTCAGGTCTGTGAGGTCCGAACGCAGGATCGCGCGGACCAGTGACATCGGCTTGCGTCGAGATCCCCATCCGCCGATGCCGATCGTCATGCCCGACTCGAGCTGACCGACGACCTCGTCCTCGGTCATGACCTTGCTGCGGGGGGCGGGAGCCGTGCTCATCGGTTGAGGTTTTCGCCGGTCTCCACGAAGGCATCGCGATGCTCATCGGCGACGCCGGCGAGATTGAGCTCGTATGTGAAGCCCTGCTCGAATCGGTAGCTGCGGTTGACGTCGACTGGATCGATGCCGTTGAGCGCGGCCTTTGCAGCGCGGACGACGCGGGGGTCCTTGGCAGCCATCTCGCGGGCCAAGCTCAGAGCGGCGGCGTCGAGCTCAGCGGCCGGGACGACCTCGAAGACCGAGCCGTGGGTCACCAGATCGGCGGCCGGGATCGTGCGGCTCGTGTAGTACATCGTGCGCATGAGGTGTGTCGGCACCAGGCGGGACAAGTGTGTCGCGGCGCCCAGGGCTCCGCGGTCGACCTCGGGGACACCGAAGTAGGCGTCGTCACTCGCGACGATCGTGTCGCAGTTGCCGACCAGGCCTACGCCGCCGCCGAGGCAGAATCCCTGCACGGCCGCGATAACGGGAACGGGGCATTCGTAGATCGCCTTGAACGCCTCGTAGCAACCCTTGTTCGCGCCCAGAAGTGCGGAGAAGCCTGTCGTGTCCTGCATCTCCTTGATGTCAACTCCGGCGTTGAAACCACGGCCCTCAGCACGCAGCACCACGACGTGCGTGTTGCTGTCCCGTCCTGCCTCTTCCATGGCCCGCGCTACGGAGTACCAGCCCTCGACAGGTAGGGCGTTGACTGGTGCGTAGTCCATCGTGACGACGCGAATGTTCTGATCGACGAGTTCGACCGATACGGGCATGGGGAGTTCCTAACCTAGCGTTTGCTTGCTACCCTAGCACTTGCTTGGTTTTTGGAAAATGGCTTGCTATGAAAGTGGGAGTGCGACCGATGAGCGGTATCTGTGAAGGACGCGTGGCGATCGTGACCGGGGCTGGACGAGGTCTGGGGCGCGAGCACGCGCTCGAGCTGGCTCGTCAAGGTGCCGCCGTTGTCGTCAATGACCTCGGTACGACTGGCGACGGCGAAGGCGCATCTGCCGGACCAGGCCAGGAAGTCGTCGACCTCATCAAGGCAGCCGGCGGGCGCGCGGTCGTCAACACCGCAGACGTCGCCGACTTCGACCA
>JBBSSC010000379.1:0-1632 GCA_038242465.1 Propionibacteriales bacterium
CCAAGGGCAGCGCATACACCGCCGCTAGCGGGAGCGTCACGGTCGTACGTTCCGAAGGCTTCGGCGAGATGGCTGACGACGGCAGCGATGCGCAGATCGAGGTCCGCGCTTCCTGGACGCCAATCATGGACGGCCCCGCGATCAATGTCGGCGGGCACGCTGCTGCGTGGTCGAATCTCCTGTGCGCCATCGCGGGTCTTCCATCGCTCGCCCCCGGCGTCATCCCGCTCCAGCGTCGGCGTGGTGTGCGTTGACCACCTCTAACGAGGCGGGAACCCCTGAGCCGAACACGGAGACGACCCCCGACGTGACCACCGAAGAAGCCGTTGAGCCTGTCGTGCCTGAGTCGCCCCGACTCGAGCTGCGCGATCGGCTGCCGCCGGTCGTCGACACAGAAGCCGCTCTCCATGACACATGCGCACGCATCTTCGCCGGCACCGGCCCGATCGCCCTCGACGCCGAACGAGCCTCTGGCTACCGGTACTCGCAGCGCGCCTACTTGATCCAGGTCCGCCGCGAAGGATCCGGCACCCACCTGATCGACCCCATCGCTTTCGACAGCCTCGTCCCGCTCGACACTGCATTCGACGGCAACGAGTGGATCCTGCACGCCGCGAGCCAAGACCTCATGTGCCTGGCAGAGGTGGGCCTGTATCCCGAGCGGTTGTTCGACACCGAGCTAGCCGGACGGTTGCTCAACCTCCCCCGCGTCGGCCTCGCGGCTCTCGTCGACCACTACCTCGGGCTAAGCCTCGCCAAGGAGTTCTCGGCCGCCGACTGGTCGACCCGTCCTCTGCCTGAGCCGTGGCTGGTCTATGCCGCTCTCGACGTCGAGGTGCTCGTGGAGCTTCGCGATCTGATCGACATCGACCTGCAGAAAGCCGGCAAGCGCGAGTGGGCCGCCGAGGAGTTCGAGGCGCTGCTGCTGTTCCAGGGGCCGCCCGAGCGCAAGGAGCCGTGGCGCCGGACGTCCGGCATCCACAAGGCACGTGGGCGTCGCGCTCTCGGCATTGTCCGCGAGATCTGGCAGGCCCGCGACCGCATCGCTGAGGCGCAGGACGTGACTCCTGGACGCATCCTGCCCGACTCGTCGATCCTCGAGCTGGCCACGGCTCCCCCGCATGACATCAGCGCGCTCAAGAGCATGCGAGTCATGCGCAACCGCGGACCGCGTCGTTACGTCAGCGAGTGGTTCGACGCGATCGAGCGTGGTGTGGCCCTCGACGAGCTGAAGCTGCCTACGACCAATCAGCGCATCGATGGGCCGCCACCACCTCGCGCCTGGCCCGAGAAAAATCCTGCGGCTGCCGATCGCCTGGCTCGCTGCCGCGAGGTCATCGCCTCGATCGCCGAGACGCACAACCTGCCCACCGAGAACCTCATCTCGCCGCAGCTGATCCGAAGTCTCGCCTGGGAGCCGCCCACGGAGCTGAGCGTCGAGTCCGTCTCGGCTGCGCTTCGCGAGCAGGGTGCACGCGCCTGGCAGGTCGGGCTAATCGGTGAATCGATCACCCAAGCACTCGCCGCAGATCCTGTGTGAATCGGCGTCACGCGTTGAGGGCCGGGGTTACGGTGGTCCTCATGACTGCAGCTCTGCGGAACATCGCGTGAACGAGTTCAAGCGTCCCTCCC
>JBBSSC010000380.1:0-1561 GCA_038242465.1 Propionibacteriales bacterium
GCCCACCCCGAGCCAGACGGATTCACCCGAGAACTCGAACGTCCGGATGACGACATTGAGCTCGAGCCCCGCAGCAGGACTGACGTGCCCGATCGCGCCCGTATAGGCCTCGCGCGCCGTGGCTTCGAGGGCATTGATGATCTCCATCGCCCGCACCTTCGGCGCCCCTGTGACGGATCCTGGAGGAAAGGTCGCCCGCAGCAGATCGGAGTCGCGTACACCCCGTCCCACATGACCGACGACATCCGAGACGAGGTGCCACACGGCATGTCGCTCGGCGCGGACCATCGCGGGGACGCGCACTGAACCGGGCACGCTGACACGGCCGAGGTCGTTGCGCATCAGATCGACGATCATGATGTTCTCTGCGCGGTCCTTGGCCGACGCGATGAGCTCATCGGGATCGGTATCGAGGGGCGCAGTGCCCTTGATGGGCGAGCTCAGCACCTCGTCGCCCGTGCGCCGCAGGAACAGCTCGGGCGACATGCTCGCGAGCGCACCCTCGGGGCTGCTGATGTAAGCCGCATACGCCGGACGAAGCCGTTGGACGCCCGCACAGAACACGTCGAGGGGATCGCCCGCGAACGGCGCCTCAAGACGGGCACAGAGATTGGCCTGAAAGATATCGCCCGCTGCGATGTGCTCGAGCGCCGCTGCCACAGCCCCACGATGTCCGGCGGGAGCGGGCGTCATCTCGAATATCCCGACCTCGTAAGGATGCGCCGATGCCGTCGGTTGGTTCAGCGCTTCGAGGACTTGCGCGTCGCGTTCGGGATTGTGGGTCAGCGACTCTAACCACCACGTTCCGTCGGCGAGACGAAGGACGTGGTCGTAGAACGCGATCCGGTGATCTGCCTGAGGCCCGGCGCGCGGCGGCGTGGGCGGGAGCTGTTCGACGAGCCGGCCGAGTTGATAGCCCCAGGCGCCGATCCAGCCGCCACCGAATCCGGCGACATCGGACGACATCGCGTCGAGATCGATGCCCGCGAACGGATCACCGTGGAGCACCTCGACGGGATCGAAGGCGATCAGCGCCTCGCCGTGGTGCCACGCGCCGAGCAGCGCGACGAGCCGCTCGCGACCCCGGAAGAGTCGCAAGACATCGAGTGGATCGGCGTCAAGATCGAGCCGTCGCCGGGTGAGCTCAGTCGCTGGACTCGTCAATGACCTCTGCTCCCAGCTCACGGGCGAGCAGCGCCTGCGGGTCGAGCTTCTCGACCTCGATGACCGGGTCGTTGCGATCTGCGGATGCATCGGGATCTTCTCGCGCACCGCGTGCATGCGGCTCGCGCAGCGCTTCGCGAACCGAGTCGGGCACACGGACGGGCGGAGTCGTCGGCTCGGATGGCCGTGTGGGCGGGGCCGCGTGGTCATCGTCCTCGGGCACCCCTGGCTGGGCGCTGGGATCGACGATCGCCTCGATGCGCCACGTCACTCCGAGCACCTCGTGCAGCGCCTTCTGGACGTACTCGTCGGAACCGCTGCTGAGGAACGAGTCACGCGCGCCGGTGTTGACCAGCGCGATCGTGAGCGTGGAGCCGTCGAGGCCCATGACCTGCGC